>JAIORS010000160.1 GCA_021108005.1 Candidatus Aegiribacteria sp. | reverse complement strand
TTAGTCAAAACTCAATCGGTGTAGGGAGGCATCATGTTAGCATCAATTTTACTGCTAATCGGAACACTTTCAACTCCTCAACCTTTAACTGCGGTCAGGATTCAGGATGGTCCATCAATAGATGGTGTTCTTGATGACTCTGTCTGGTTGCAGGCGGAGACTGTCTGCTGCAGACTTATGCAGTATGGCCCTGAGTACGGATCTGAAATGACCGAAGAGACCGAGATATCAATTCTCTACAACGACAGTCATATCTATTTTGCCTTCAGTATGAATGATCCCGATCCGACCACTATGTTGAACGCGCTTACTCCCAGGGATAATTATGTTACAGGTGAATGGATCGCTATTCTCCTTGATACTTGGGGAGACGGCAGGGAGGCAACCAGTTTCGAGATCAGCCTTGCCAATTCCCAGATGGACTCCAAGATAAATCCACATGGCCGCTGGGATTACAGCTGGGATGCGGTCTGGGAAAGCGGTTCCCGGGTTACCGATGAGGGTTGGACCGCGGAATTTGCCATTCCCTTCAGCTGCCTTCGATTCGATCAGACAAGTGATGCCCAGTCATGGACAGTCAACTTCCAGAGGATACTCGGTAAAACCCGTGAGAACGGATGGTATGTTCTTTCCGATGGTGGCCCCATGGCCGATCTTGAAACCTTCGCTGATCTGAACGGTATCGAAGGTATCGAAGGATCACTCGGTCTGGAGATCAGACCGTACGCTTCGGAGCGTTCCATCAATGATTCAGAACAGGATGAATGGGACAACACTTTCAATGCAGGTGTCGACATGAAGCTAGGGATAGGAAGCAGCATTGCGGCTGATTTCACGGTGAATCCCGACTTCGGTCAGATCGAAGCGGACGCGGTAGAGATGAACCTGTCCCACTTTGAGCTTTTCTTGAGGGAAAAACGACCCTTTTTCCTGGAATCTCAGAATATCTTCGAAATGCCGTTCATGATGTTTTATTCTCGTCGAATTGGTGCTGTCGCGTCGAATGGAGATGTGATTCCAATAATTGGCGGCGGCAAGATTTCCGGTTCGCTCGGAAGTGGATTCAGATTCGGATTCCTGGACGCGGTCACTGCAAGAGTTTCGGAGGATACTCTCATACTGGTTCCTGCGGTCAACTACGGGATATTCAGAACTGTGAAGGAATTTGGAGCTTTCAGCTATATAGGAATATCTGCCGTCTCCAGGGAATCCTGGAAGCAGGATGAATTTGACGCAGAGCATAACACAGCTCTTGCGCTTGACGGAGCCTTTGAAATACCGGGGAACCATATACTAAGCCTGGCTGCCGCAAGGAGCTGGAACACCGGACTTGAAGATGATGGAGCCTATGAGATAGAATTCAATAAGATACGCAGCCGTATCGGGTACGAATCCGGATTCAGGTACGTTGGCGAGAACTTCAATGTAAACGCCACCGGATTCACTACGGAAAACGGTTTCTGGGAATCATGGGGTCACTTCTGGCACAACATCCGGCCAGAAGAAACATTCAGCGAGATAGGTTACAACGGAGGAGTCTACTACGCAAAACAGCTCCATGGCGAAGTTACCGCGCAGAATGTGAATCTCAGTACTCACGCAACTCTGATGAATGGAATGAACTTCGGGATAGAAGGTAACTACTCGGGAGAATATTTCGATCCATACGAGGGACCCGAAGGTCACGCTTACAGTAACCATGCCGATTTCTACGGCTGGCTGGGGACTAACCATTTCGACCCGCTCTATGGAAGGGTCGGTTTCGGTGCAGGCCAGTGGGAATCAGGTGGAACCTTCCGTAATTACCAGGCTACATTCAGATTCAGACCGTCTGCGGCTCTTACCGTTGGTCTCGAAGGGAACATGTTCAATACCGATGGCGGAACCAATTACAACTGGGAAATTTCTGACTGGGATATAAGAGATACTTACTGGAAATCCCTCATTCTTCGTGTGAATTACATCTTCAACCCGGATATGCACCTGAGGCTCTTTTCTCAGTACTCTCGTTTCTTGATGGATTACACTCTTACTGGTGAGTCCGAGAGCAGCGACATTACTGCTAACATTCTGTTCAGCTGGCAGTACCTTCCCGGAAGCATGTTCTATTTCCTGGTTGAGAATCTTTTCGAGGAGAACGAGGAAGGCAGCTTCGGTACACCTGATATCGGCTTCTATGCCAAGCTGACCTGGTATCTTCCGATCTGATCCGGGGGGATTATTATGCATGAGAATA
>JAIORS010000159.1 GCA_021108005.1 Candidatus Aegiribacteria sp. | reverse complement strand
ACCGTGAAGTTCGCCATCGTTCAGCACCAGCACGGGTTCCGATCCTTCCGATGCAGGGGTAATAACGCGGCATTCTGTTCCCCGTGGCTGCGCATCAAGATATGTCCGGGGTGGTTCGACCGGACGTCAGCCTCCTTCAGGGCCGCCAGCCTGATCCACGAGCTGAGTCACAAGAAGGGTCAAATTCATAAACCGGGTGCGACCACCGATTTTGCCCTGCGTCTAGCCCGGAAGCACCCGAGACTGGCGCGAAGCAATCCGTACAATTTCCAGGGATTCTGCAGGGAGTACTACTAGCGTATCATGTCGTGAACGGAATCGGGCCGGGTCCGGTATCCTTATTACACTCCAGCAAACCCTTGTTATTGTAGGAATTAGACACTATCATTCTCAGGTAAACTGGAACAAAGTAAAAGCAATAAAACACCGAACACTTATGAGGCCACCCCCTGTCAAGGGGTAAAGTTCGTTACTGACAGCATGTGCTAACTGTTTCAATCTTCGTCTTGTATTCAGCCTTCGCATTCTGTCTTAGTTTCAATAATCAGGTTCTGCACCAAACACTTATCGAGGATCTGCGGCTCATCCTGAATGAGCCGGGAAGGATTTTTCCTTCTCGTCCTAGAAACACATACGTTCCCTCATGCCGTCCCATTCAAAACGTCGGGCTGAATGCCGCAACATTCACCAGTTAGCTCCGGGTTCGGGGGAGGAGCAGAACACTTCACTGAATACCTTTCATATCTGCAGGAGCGGAACGACCATCCAATCAACCAAAAATGTTTACCTGGAATGTGCTGAGGTACCTTCATCCTGGTCAAGGCACATGCCCTTGCCAGATTCTCTCGAAGTTTCTCTGCGAGGGGACTCATCCAGCTTCTTCCTTTCGGTCACAGTTAGACGTTTGGCTTGGCCGCTCCCTCCCTTCTTACGCCCTGAGGAACTTATTCATATCGAATGCCTTCTCACGCTTAAGCATGTAATAAGTTGCTCTTCCAAGCTTATGAGCGAGGATGGAGAGAGACTTGGCTTTGCCATGTTTTCTCTCCAGCCTTTTCTTGTATTTCATCCCTTCCGGATTTCCTTTCAGGAACATTACAGAGGCTTCAGAGAACGCCCATTTGAGATGAACATTCCCGATCTTGCTTCCGGAAGTGCCATATCGTTTCCCGGCGGATTCTCTGGCACACTTTACCAGCCTGCTGTAGGATGCAAAGTCCTGTACTCTCGGGAAGCGGTCAATGTCTCCTATCTCGTAGAGAATCGTCAGTGATAAGACCTTCCCGATTCCATATATGGTTCGCAACAGGTACAACGACTGTGGATCATGGTTCTTTGCATTGTCAAGAACATGCTTTTCCATTGCCCTGATCTGAACGGCAAACTGATCAATCAGATCAAAATTGACCCTCATGCTCATGTAAACATCCGGATCTGTGAAGTGACCCAGAATCTCTTCTCGGCGACATTTGTGCGTGATATTGGAAATACCGAACGCAGGTTGGTTGTACTGGCTGTTCGTGTTCTGAACATGAGCGATAAGATCAGCTCTCTTCCGAACAAGGTAGTTCCTTCTTCTCAGAAGATCTCTCGTTGCCCTCATCTTCGCAGGATAGACATAGGCCATGGGGAACATTCCGCCTTTGAGCATAGCAGCTATCTTTCCCGAATCTATCCGGTCATTCTTTGCCTTGCCCCCATGAATTGCCTTCATGTAGAGAGCATGGCCAAGAGTGAAAGGTATTCCTTCCTCGGCACATACATCTGCAATCCAGTACCAGGTGAAGATGCATTCTACCCCGACTATGATATCCGGTCTGTAAGGTTCGATGGCTTTGAGAAGTGATTCCGGATCAGCTTTCATGTTCCGGTGAAGAACGATCTCACCATCGGAACTGATGATGCAGAGATACATCACCCTGGCGTGTAGGTCGATGCCGCAGTAATATTGGTGTGTGGTAGTATAGAATCTCATTGGGTCTCCTCCTTTTAGGTTAAGGTTTCCACCACCAGCATACCAAGATGGCATGCCGAGGGGGAGGCCTCAATGAGTATCAACTGAATTAACCAGATGCAAGGGTATGGGTTATATAGAACAGAATCCATGCACTGGTTATTCTGAGCGTTATGTAAAAAATGGAAATGGAATGCGAGTAACGAGACACGAGGAAATAGAAAAGGTGTTCTGCGGAAAACCCCATGTTGTCATCTTAGGGGCTGGTGCAAGTTATGCTTCACTCCCAAATGGGGATAAAAATGGTAGGAAACTACCTTTGATGAACAATCTGATTTCCACCCTTTCCCTTCAAGATTTGATTAAACCGATAGAATCCCTTAATTCTTCATTCAATTTTGAGGAAATCTATTCAAGATTATCCAGTGATCCAAAAGCAATTGAAATTGTCAAAGAATTAGAGAACTCAATCTACTCCTATTTCAAGGAATTATCCCTTCCAGAACAAGCAACAATCTATGATTATTTAGTCCTATCTTTAAGAGAGAAGGACGTCATCGCTACATTTAATTGGGATCCTTTTCTTGTGCAGGCGATAACAAGGAATGGACGCAGATTTAAAATGCCAAAAGTGTTATTCCTCCACGGAAATGTTGGAGTTGGGTATTGCGAGAACGGTCATTCAATGGGCCACGTTGGTTCGGCTTGCGCCAACTGTGGAGGAAAGCTTTATGCAATCCCGCTACTCTATCCTATTGAAAATAAGAACTACCACCTAAATGATTTTATTTCAAGGCAATGGAGTGTTCTTTCCGAAGCACTAGAAAAGGCTCCTCTAGTTACTATCTTTGGTTATGGTGCTCCCTCGTCAGATGTTAGCGCAGTTGATCTGTTAAAGGGTGCCTGGGGAAATCCCAATCTACGCACCATTGAGCAGATAGAAATAATTGATGTTAAAAAAGAGGAAGAGCTAAAGGAGACATGGTCGTTTCTAATTCACTCTCACCATTATAGCGTACGGGATGACTTCTTCAATTCTTGGATTTCAAAACATCCTCGGAGAACATGTGAAGCATTTCTCAACCAATATATTGAAGCGAAATTTATCGAAGACAATAATATAGAAAGATTCACTGATCTTAGTAAAGTATGGCTTTGGTTTGATGAGTTGCAACTATATGAGACGTTTAGGGAGAACGATAATTAAGTACATAACCACAGCGTGAACCAGTCACCTGCTATGGTACTAGAGCAAGGGTGAAGGTGCTGGTTACGCTGATTGTTGACGAGATAAAAAACGGCGCCGGCTTGAGCACAAAAGAACAAACGGAAAACGGGCCCATAGAACAAAAAAAGCCGCCGCCGTAAAAAATAAAAAACACGCGGAAAATATCGTGCCAGTAAAAGACCGGTAAGTACTATTCGTAGAAAACATTATGATAACAGGGCGGAAATAGTTCCGCCAACAAATGCATGAACCAGCTACAAATGCAAAGTATTGAGCCATAGTAATATCTGTGCTGGTTATGCAAACGTTCGGTCAGAAAAGATTGGTTTGAGGAATGAATAATTTTGTAATTCAGATTATTGCATTTTCCGTAATCGGAGGTGTTGTATGGGGTTTGTCGCGGCTTCTTCGCTGTAAGCCACTTGATCCTGGAATTGCCAAGCCAAAGAGGAGTTCTCTTCATGCCACGATTGCAGTCACCTTTTCTATGCTTCTTTTCGCTATTGTGACGATGGGTATGCGATCACTTCAGGCAGAAGCACCCGGATTGGAAATGGGATACACGAACCTCGGTGACCTAGTTAAACAGTTTCTACCTTTGATATTAATGCTGTTATCTGTGGGGATCTTCATCATCAGAGATGGTGAATCTCTCAGAAGCATCGGCATTACTAGCACGAATCTGTGGCAATCAGCAGTCATAGGTTCAGTACTAGTATTAATAACCTTCTACTTACAGCACGGCGATTTTCTTGCAGTGTTAGAAAGTCTGAAACCGAGGCATGGTTATTCGTTTGTCTATT
>JAIORS010000158.1 GCA_021108005.1 Candidatus Aegiribacteria sp. | reverse complement strand
GATTATCACGGGAATAACAAGGCAGGTGCCTGCAAGGGCAGCTGACAGAATTGAAAAACCAAAATGAAGTGCGGTGACAAAGAGCGCGTACCCGAATAGACCGAATATGATGGAAGGTACTCCGGCCAGAGTCTCCACTCCAAATCTCGCAAATACAATAAGCTTCTGCACAAATTTGTTCTTGATGTTATCCGCGTATTCAACGAGAAATATTCCCGCGCTCACTCCGAGTGGGGTTGCAAAAACCAGTGTTGTGATTACCAGATATACGGTTGCTACTATGGTGGATGATATTCCGCCTTCTCCCGACAGCCCGCCCCTTGGAGGAGTTAGGAAAAAATCAAGATCGATGAAAGCGAATCCTTTAATGATTACGTAACCGATAACAACAAGCATGATCGATACCGTAAGACCGCATGAAAGCCACATGGCCGAGAAGGCGAAATTCTGTTTAAATTTTCTTAGTATCAATAGCTCTTCTCCAGTTTTCCACGTGACATGAGATACTTCGCGGAACTGTTTACAATCATTATCAGTACGAACAGAATAACCCCGGTCGCAAACAGCGCGCTTTCGTGAAGACCTGTTGCGTAGTTGATCTCAACCGCGATATTCCCTGTAAGTGTTCTTGCCCTGCTGAGGAAAATGGAAAGCGGATTTCCGGTTGAGGCTGCCGGAATAATCACCGAATTACCGATAACCATTATCATCGCGATAGTTTCACCGAGGGCTCTTCCCAGCCCCAGCACTATTGCTGAGATTATGCCCGACCTGGCTCCGGGGATGATGACCTTCTGAATTGTCTCCCACTTCGTCGCACCCATGGCCAGTGAACCTTCCCTGAATTCCTTTGGCACACTTCTTATTGCATGCTCTGCTACGCTTGTAATAGTGGGAAGAATCATTACAGCCAGTACTATAGAAGCTGAAAACAGCCCAAAACCGGTGTTTCCCGGAACGTCGATTCCACGTACAATCGGCACGATAATTACCATTCCGAAAAGACCGTACACAACTGAAGGGATACCGGCAAGCAGTTCAACACAGGGTTTAACTATGGCTCTAACTTTGGGGTGGGCGATTTCCGAAAGGAATATTGCGCATCCAATAGCGAGTGGAACCCCAAGGATAACCGCACCCGCGGTAACGAGACCGGAACCGATTATCATCGCAAGAATACCGTATTGACCTTGCCCGGGTCTCCAGACGGATTCCGTAAGGAGTTTTCCCAGGCCGATATCGCGGAAGGCTGGCAGAGCTTCTCTGAAAGTGAAGAACCCGATCATCATCACAATCAGGATTGATGCAAGTGCGGCGAAGAGGAGGGAGTACTTCATTGCGGTATCGAACCGCTTTTTGTTTTTCCGCACGCCAGCCTTCCCTATCATTCAAACGGATTAACTATATGATCGGAAGATAGCCTTCATCGACAACTATTGCCTGGCCATCTTCGCTCATTACGAAGTCAAGAAAAGCATGGATTTTTTCTTCAGATTCTCCGCAGGTAATCATGTTAAGAGGTCTTACGACGGAATATTCTCCCGACACAGCATTCTCTTCTGTCGGAAGAACACCATCAATGGCAATTGGTTTTGTCTGTTCGTCAAGATAACCGAAGGAGAGAAATCCTATTGTGCCGGGTGTTACAGAAATAGTGGTTCTGACAGCGCCGTTTGAAGGTTGAAGAATGGCGTTATCAACAATAAGAGCATCTTCCATGACCATGTCTTCAAATGCTGCCCTTGTTCCTGAGCCCTCTTCACGCGCAACAACTGTTATTATCAGATCCCCGCCGCCAACTTCGTTCCAGTTGGTTATTCCGCCCGAGAAGATCTGCCTTACATGCTCCTTTGTAAGACTCTCCACTGCGCAACCGGGCTCGCATACTATCGCGATTCCATCCCTTGCAATAGTATGTACTATCAGTTCAGGATATTCCTGCAGTTCGGAAAGCTTGATTTCTCTTGAGGCCATTCCGATATCAGCACTTCCATCCGCTGACGACCTTACCCCGACACTGCTTCCCCCACCCTGCACGTATACTATTACACCGGGTTCAAGGGCTTCAAAGGACGCTGCCAGAACTTCTGCAAGCGGCTGTACTGTAGTTGAACCCACAAGGTTGAGCTCACCTTCAAGGGAAGTCTCTTCGTTAACTGCTTCGCCAACTGTTGATTCATCCGTGGCAGCCCCGGTTTCTTCGCTCTCACCGCCGCAGCCAGCAATCAGTAGAGCAAGCGCTGCGACTATTATCGGTAATTTGATTGTGAATAATCTCATTGTGTTCCTTTCCGCCATTTTCAGAAAATACGTTCTTAAGAAAGCTTAGAATTTCATTCTCCAGCCCAGGTACATGTCGGTATAACCGTCTGTGTTATCATCCTGGAAAGTGTGGTTACGTCCACCGATCTGCAGTGTATTCTTGCCACTGTACAGGTCGAGATTAAGACAGAAATCAATTGCGCCGCAGTCATTCTCCGGATCCGTACTGCCTTCGTAAGCGGGGCTGTAGTTCTCGTAGCGGATTGCCGGCCTGATAGCCTGGATGACAGGGCTGTCAAGTTCGAATTTTGGAGCCAGCGTGAATGCATATGCACTGGCATTGTTCATATCAGCGCTATCGGATGCAGCCTTTCCGAGAATAAGGTACTCTCCGACGAAATTCAGTGTGGAAGTTTCACCGAGAGGATACTCAACGACTGCGTAGAAATCCATACCGCTCGCGGACCAGGTATCCGTATTGGTGGTGTCGGGATCGTTCATTGTGTGTTGACCGAAGGCGCCTGCAATTGTTATTCCATCAACAGGCTCGATCTCGCCCCGGATGGTGAACTGTTTGTTACTGTCATCTTCCGGTTCGTTATCCCCTGCACCGTTCGTGTAAGACAGATCGAAATTGACCATGTCGAAGCTGAGGTTGAGGTTGGCACCGATATCGCGCTTGCCGAATTTCTTGAATTCACTTCCGTCCGTAAGTACAGCCCGGCTGAGGAAGTACATGCTGCTGCCGGAACGGGTATAGTTATAGCCAAAGGGCCTCTTGAACTGACCCATGGTGAATGTAATGCTTTCATCGAAGTGCAGGTTGGCAACGATGTCCTCGGTAGTAAGACTGAGGTCTTCGTATTCACCTTCATATTTAGTGGGTTTGGCTTTGAATGCTATTTTGGCATCAAGCCATTCATTAAGAGTCGGCAGCCATTCCATGCATGCGATAACATCAAATCCCATGTCGGGATCGGCGTCTTCCTCTCCATAAATGTAAAGATCGGAGATCACGTATCCCTTGAATTTCAGGAGTTCAGCACCACCGGTGGCGAATTCTCCAGAAGCGAATACTGACCCGGCAAGGATAGAAACGATTAGAACGTACTTCATTACGTTCATTCAAATACCCCCTTATTAAGGTTTGCATTACGGTTACAAGTTACACGGGGGTAAAATTGATTCCATTTGTTAAGGAAATGTCTGCTTTTTGTTAAGCTTCTGTTAAGATTCGAGATTTAAGGGAATATCCGTTGAATTACAGATCTTCGAACGGGCTGATTACACCTTATACTCATTGTCTGTGTAGTCAGAGCCAGACACAGGAAAAACGTATACAGGTAGAAATCGAATCGGGTAGCCGGAGGTTTTTAACCCACGGCCCATTCCGACCCAGAGCAGTCATTGCTTTTACCTATGGGTTTGCTAGAATTATTCAGGACCCAGATAGTTCCAATAAAGAGGATAGCTTCATACTACTGGGTATGTCAACTACTCTAAGGGACAGTATGATCCTCTGTTCGCTCTCGACGCGTATCGTAGGGAAGGGGCATCCTAACCCGCGCTTCAGCGGTCGCTGGATTACTCGCCGCTGAGCGCAACCGTTATGTGAAAGGAAAACAAATGTCAAAAGTAAACGTAAAATCTATAAATACACTTACCATCTACGTCACCGATCTTGATAAGTCAAAAGCATTCTATACTGAACAACTTGGATTTGAAGCGGGAGAAGAAATGTCTCCTGGCATTCTCTTGCAATCAGGTGATGTCACGTTATATATAGAAGCAGGACGCAAAAAGCGGACGTCCGAATTAAAAGAGTATTCAGAGTTCAGTCCATGTTTTGAAACAGATAGTGTTAAACAGACCTACGAGGTACTGAAATTCTCAGGGGTCAAGGTTGTGGAGGAATATCAGGAATTTGCACCAACTTTTGCCTTGTTCAAGATTGTTGACCCAGACGGCAACCTGATAGAATTCGCAGGAACACCATAATTACATAATAAAATGCAGTTTACTTTCTTTACTACTTGCAAGAATAAGCAACTGATATACACGTCTACATCAAAAGGAGAACCATGAACATCGGATTTTTAGCTTCGCATAACGGGAGTAACATGCAGGCAATAATTGACGCATGCAGGTCCGGTGTTCTTCAGGCTGAGCCTGCGGTAGTTATAAGTAACAATAACAGATCCGGCGCAATTTCCCGCGCAAAACATGAGGGTATCCCCTGTTACCATCTTAGCGCAAAAACACATACTGAGCCCGGGGAGCTTGATCAGGCGATTCTTGACGCGCTGCTGAAGCATAAGGTGGACATCGTTGTACTGGCGGGATACATGAAGAAACTGGGACGTAGGACTCTATCGCAATTCCCCGGACGCATTCTCAATATCCATCCTGCCTTACTTCCAAAATACGGAGGCAAGGGAATGTACGGCATGTATGTTCATGAAGCGGTCATAGCAGCCGGAGAAACTGAAAGCGGTGTGTCAATCCATGTTGTAGATGCGGAATACGACACGGGGCAAATTATAGCTCAGGCCTGTGTCCCGGTCGAACCTACGGACACTCCAAAGACTCTAGCTGCTCGAATCCTCAAACGAGAACACACGTTCTTTGCCGAGATATTGCAGAAGATCGCAACCGGAGCAATCACGCTGCCTGTGCAGGACAAGTAAATATCTGAATGTACATCGAGCATGAACCAGCTCAGTTATCGATAGTACAGGTCAACCCGATTAGGCTGGAGTTCATTTCACCGGCAAACCTACCGTGAACATCGTTCCCGATCCCGGTGTACTTGATACTCGTACCCATCCGCCGTGAAGAGCTACAATATGCTTCACTATGGCAAGGCCGAGCCCTGTACCACCACGGCTTCTTGATCTTGCTTTATCAACCACGTAGAACCTTTCAAAAAGCCTTACAAGATGTTCTTCTTCTATTCCTATCCCTGTATCGGAAACAACGACAGTTACGAAATGCCCCCTTGCCCCGATCCTTACAGCGACTGCTCCGGCGGAAGTATACCTGACGGCGTTATCGATAAGATTTATAAGAACCTGCTCAATGCGGAACCTGTCCGCTCGGATAACCGGAATGTGAGTTTCCTTCTCAATTATCAAATCAAGGCCCTTGTCTTCAGCTCTGGTTCTGAAGAGCTCAATTGTATTGCTCACAACGTCTCCCAGATTCACTTCAGATACATCCAGGGTTGTCATGGGATGTTCCAACTCAGAGAGTATTCTGATATCGTCTACAATCCTGATAAGCCTGTCAGTGTTTCTCAGAATGATTCCCATGTACTTCCTGTCTTCGCCAGAAAGATTGTCAAGGATGGTTTCACCATAACCTTTTATTGATGTAAGCGGGGTTCTCAGTTCATGGGAGGCGTTATCAGAGAACTCCTTTTTTACCCTTTCGGTTTCTACTATCTCTGTGATATTCCTGAATGTGATAACGAACTGATCGGTTTCAGGAATGCCGGCTGCCCTGGCTGAGAATACGTTTCCACCGGTACATACCTCACCGGAAACAGTTCCGCTGTTAAGAACCTTCTCCACGAAATCTCTGAATTCACCGTTTGAAATAAATTCAAGATATGTGCATCCTTCTTCGTGTTCGCCGGCATCTGACATTTTTCTAAAACTCCTGTTGGCCGTTATCACAATGCCTCCGGCGTCAATAACAACCAGGCCCTCAACAACTGATTTCAGTATCGCGTCCAGACTGGTATTCTTGCCTGACAGTTCTTCAATGAGTTCATCTGTCCTGGATATCATTCCGTTTATATCCGAAGCCAGCCTGCTGAGTTCACTGACGGAACAGGGAGCAATCCTAATGGAATAATCTCCCTCTTCAACCTTCCGTGTCGCATCAGCAATATTCCTTATTGGATCGGCAAAACTTCTGGAAAAGAACCATGCAGTAATCAGACCTGCAACAAGAACTACCAACATGACAATAGCCATATCTGAAATGACCCCTTGTAGAATGGATCTCTGGTCAGATAAGTAAAGACTTGTCCGTATGACCGCAGGAATCGAATCGCCAATCTCAACCGGGACAGCAACGTACAACATATCCCTGCCAAGTGTTTCGCTATACCTGGACGATGTTCCAACCATACCGTTGAAGGCACAGATGACTTCCGGTCTTGTTCTATGATTCTCCATACTGTCCGGCTGCTCGTCAGAATCTGCAAGCACGATGCCATCTCTTGTTATAAGTGTAATCCTGAGATCCAATCTTCCGCCCAGTTCGTCAGCAATGGAATCAAGTTCTTCGGGTTTACTCCCCAACAGAGGAGCAAAAGTAAATTCCAGCGCTTCGGCGCTTTTTGTGAGATTCGACATGGCAAGGGTATTGAACTTGGATTTTATCGTATTGAAAACAAGAATTGGAGCAAGTACTGCCAGAATAAGAATAACCACCAGAAATCCGGAGAACGATCTTCCGAAAATGGTTTTCAATTTCCCTCCGAAAGTCTGTATCCGATTCCCCTGACGTTTTCGATCAGGTTTCCGGTTTCACCCAGTTTGCTTCGCAGGTGAGCAACATGAACATCTATTGTACGCTCGGTTACATACTTCTCACCCTGCCACAGAATATCCAGAAGTCTGCTGCGGGAGAAGACCCTTCCCCTCGCTCTGGCCAGGGTTTGCAGCAGTTTGAACTCGGTGGATGTAAGATCGGCTCTGACTCCATTTACCAGGACTGTGAATTTATCAGTATCGATTATCATGGCATCATTTACAATGATAGAACCACTGTCTGGAGTTTTCGCAATACTTCTTCTCAGTACGGCTTTCACTCTGGCTACAAGCTCCCGGGGAGAGAAGGGTTTTGAGACGTAATCATCAGCTCCCATTTCCAGTCCGGCGACTCTGTCATACTCATCCACCATGGCTGTAAGCATGATTATCGGCAGGTGTGATGTGGAATCCGATGATCGAATCATCCGGCATACTTCCGTACCATGGATGTCCGGAAGCATAAGATCCAGGATAACCAGATCTGGAACATCAGTCTTCAGTGCATTAAGAAAGGCTGTGGAATTTTCGAATTCAATAACGCTGAAACCGGCACGATTAAGATGTATGGCTATAAGTTCAAGAATATCAGCTTCATCGTCGACAACCGCTATGCGTTTTCGAGTGATCATTTCTATCTGAAAATCCACCTTCCATGCCTGGCTCTCACCAAGTGATAATATATCATATTGAATGATTTCCATGTTTGCATTACGAACGAATGTAAGAAGAAACATGTCTGAATGTCCATACTTGCCGTTCAACAATGCATTAAGAATATTCACATTTATTATGTACAAACCTTATGTGAATCTGGAGGGTGTAGCTCTTAGAATGAAATCCGGAATTAATCAGCTGGAAAGCTCTGATATAACCAAGATCAGAATGACCTGCGTACAGGTAACGGTAAAAGAAGGGGAAACCCTTATCGTGAAGGGAGAACCTTCTGTAGATCTATACATAGTTTCCTGTGGTTCTTTCAAGGTATACGATGATACGCTGGGTGAGGATTTTGTTCATGCTATTCTTGAGAGAGGAGCCATTTTCGGTGAAATGTCATTCATAGATAATACACCCCGCTCAGCATCTGTGAAAGCAATTTCCGATGGTGTACTCCTGAGAATGGGCAGAAAAGAGTTCGATAACCTTCTCGCTTCCCACCCCGATACTGCGATGCTCTTCATTTTCACTCTTGCAAGAGTAATTACTAGAAGGCTGAGAAACGTGAACCTTGCCCTTCGAAACATGAGCTTCGACGAACATGACCGCGACAGTGAAAAAGTAATCAGAGAAGCTATCACCCAGATGGAGGATGCTGTTCACATCGAGCTTTCTGAAGATCCGTAAAACATGAATCAAAGGGCTCTACCTGAGGATTCAACTCACATGAGGAGGAAATATGTTACAGTTTATTGTATTTACACTGGCCATCGGCTCAGGAATTCCGATGCAGGAATCTTACGTCGAAACATCAAACGGGCTTTCAGAATGCATGATTGTAACAGATCAGGGAGATCAACCCATTCAGACTCATGAAGTTACATTTCCCGAAGCCGGTGGAGATCACAGTATCCTTTACAGGGCAAATACTCTCTGGGTAGACAGGAATCATCAGGCAGCAATAGCTAACGAAGTTGCCATCTCAGGAAACGGCCAGGGGATTCTTGCCAGCTGGTACCTCAATAACGACAGGCTTTCAAAGTACGTCATCCTGGGAACAGGTATCCCCTTGTGGAGTTTCAGTATGCCCGATAATGACTGGGGCATGGATGTAAGCGCCGGATCAGGAACAATTTTCGCCGGGCTTTCGGGATCGATGGGTCTTTTCGCCTGGCTTACCCCCTCTTCAATGCCCAGTCTTGAGCTGGAACCCGCTAAGAAGCAGGATATTTCTTCCGATGGTAATTATATAGTCTACGCGAAGAACGATGGAACATTGATCTGCTGGGATTGCGCTGCAGAAACAGAACTCTGGTCCACGCAACTTCAAACGACGGGAAGCGGCATATACGGAGTAGGAATTTCAGGGGATGGATCAAGGGTACTCGTATCGGTTTACGATACATCAAGCGGCGCACAGGTTTACGATATGTCAGATGGCTCCCAGGTGGGCTCGGCTCTTGGAAATTACGGACAGACAAAGGGCGATATTTCCTACGATGGAAACAGGATAGTAACCGGCGATTTCCATAGACGGATAAAGATGTACGAATTCAACGGAACAAGTTGGGATTTAGAAGGAAATGTTTACGCCGGAGACACCTGGGTAACATCGGTTTCCATAAGCGGCGACGGAGAAACGGTCGCGGGGGGAACCGTTAACCTGGGCTCTTATTCAGGTAAACTCATTAAAATTGACTGGCCTTCCTCCGGATCTCCAACCGAAGCATGGCAATACACGAATTATGGTGACCAAGTATCATCAATTGACATCTGTTACGATGGCTCGGTTATTATTGCTGGAAGCTGGGGTAAGTATAACGGAACCTTCGGCGACGTTGTAACGGTTCTGGACAATACAGGTTCCGTTATCTTCAATTTACTGGATGACATCGACGAACCTGGTTCCATATTCAGCGTTTCGATCAGTGATAACGGTTCCTTCGCGCTGGCTTCCGGAAAAGCTGTACATGCCAGGGCAATGGGTAACGGTGGCGAAGTGTACGGCATCCGTATCATCGAAGCCGGAGATCATGATGTAGCCGTAATCGCAATAGCGCAGCCCCAGGAAAACCTTGAAGTGGGTGATATCGTTTCGCCGGAAGTTACCGTATCGAATACAGGGCAGAATCAGGAATCATTCCAGGTTCACGCGGAAATAACCGAAGAGGGAATAGGAACTGTCATATGGTACGACGATGCATCGGTTACGAACTTAAATCCAGGCGCGAATGAACAGGTGATATTCTCGAACTGGACGGTGCCGGATTATGGAAAATGGGTTTTTACATCATACACCGAACTTCCCGGAGATGTGTATCCTGAAAACGATACCCTTGCTACCGGTACAGGAGCCTTCCATGATGCAATGGCCAAATCTATAATCTGCCCTTACCTTGAGAACACGGTTTTCCAACAGATGGTACCCATGGTCGAAGTATCCAATTCGGGAACGTATAGTGATTCATTCAACGCAATTCTTGAGATAACTCCCTCGGGTGGTTCCGCAGTTTACCTGGATACGGTAACAACCGCTTCCCTCAACCCGGGAACTTCAACGGTTCTGAGCTTTCCTTCCTGGATACCTCAGGAATTGAATACGTTCACGGCAGATCTTACTGTCGAATTGACAGATGATTACAGTGAAGATAATGATAGCATTTCAATTATCTTCGATACAACTTATGAAATTATTTACGATGACGGTTCTTTCGAATCCTACTACTGGGTCGGCACGCAGGATGACGACATGTTCGCAGAGAGATTTACCCCGGTTCTGACACCACCCATGACAATTAAAGGGACCAGGTTGTACGTGAACAGCTCAGATTCATTTGAATGGGTAGCTATCTGCCCCGATGACGGTAATGGGCGACCGGATATACTCAATCCGATCCAGATTGTGAACGACCCGGGTGTTTCCTCACCTCCAGCATGGCTGGAAATAACCTTTGATATCTGGTGGAATTGCACGGATGATATCTGGATTGTGGCAAAATGGTACGACGCAAAAGCTCTTGGTATTGGAACAGACATGAGCGACCCGGTTACAGGCAGATGCTGGTGGCACAATAAAACCAATGGATGGATGCATTTCACATCGGGAGATTACTCCTTCAGACTTGATGTGGAGCCGACAACCGGAACCGGGGAAGGTACTGGAATCCCTGCTGTTTACGACATGTGTTCACCAAGACCGAACCCTTCTGCTGGAAGAGTTTCGATAATGATGAGCATTCCTGAAACCGAGGGGCAGGTGAACCTGTCAGTTTACGATCTTTCGGGCAGGTGTGTTGATACGGTGGTAAGCGGTGTATTCAAGGCTGGTGAGCATAGTGTTGTATGGGATCCATCACAGTCTTCAATCTCAACCGGAGTCTATTTCTTGAGAATGGACGCGCCGGGCACTGTCGTAACCAAAAAACTGGTAATTATCAGATAGCGGGGTCAGGCGCCACTTGCGGCACTTAGCCAGGATATGAATAAATTGGGACAGACAGTTTCCCTTTACTGATATTCCATTGAATATTCGTTGTATTGCTTAAGAATTCTCTGTCGTGACTTACCAGCACCATCGCTCCAGTGTAATCGTTAAGTGCCTTTTCAAGACATTCCACCGATGGCAAATCCATATGGTTTGTGGGTTCATCCATTATCACCAGCCAGGGAGTTTTTGAAAGGCCAAGCGCCAGCAGAAGTTTTCTGGCTTCCCCCGGACTTGGCACCAGGGAGCTTAGTACCCTTTCCGGATCGCTGCCAAGTCTTCTCACAATGGTCATCACTTGTCCAAGAACTTCTCTTGAAAGCTTTTTTACCTCTTCCAGATAACCGCTGCACTCATCAGCTGTGATCTCCTGTGGAATCCAGATAAGTTTTCCGTCCGGGCAGTTCAGCCTTGACCTGAGATGGTTCAGGAGAGTGCTTTTTCCAGTTCCATTCCCGCCTGTCAGCGCTATTCTGTCTTCGGATCGAATTACCATCTGCGGATGCGAAAGGATTACTTCTCCCACCTGGATTTTTCCACGGGGAAGATCAAGAAGGAAGTTCCTTGCAGAGCCCTCGCCCGACATTTCAACACCTGTGCCGTATATCTTTCTGTATTTGATGGATTCCATACGATCTTTTGCTCTCTCCGCTCGTGCTGTCGCTTCTCTGCTTCTCTTCCCGGCGTTCTGTACTCTACTGGTATATTGGGATGGACCATCGTAATTGTACTTGCAGATATCCTTGAAGGAGATCCGTCTTCCGGAGAGGTGGGCCTGTACTGTCCTGGCCTGTATCATTTTTTTCCTGGCGTCCCGTTTCAATTGGAAGTACTTTGCTTCTGCTCTTTTTCTCTTCTTTACAAGGTATTCCCACCTTTCGCGGTCGGCTTTCATGGCCGATGTGTAACCTGTCCTATAAAGCTGTACGCCTTCCTGAAAGAACAGAGCGCAGGACGTACACAGTTCATCCATGGCATATCTGTCATGACTTACCAGCAAACCACAGCCATGATACTCCCTCATTGATTTCATCAGAAGGGATCTGCCGTCCGTATCAAGATGATTGAAGGGCTCATCAAGAGCCAGAACAGCCGGTCGAGTCCATATTGCCGCTGCAATCTGAAGGCGTCTTCGTTCACCATAGGAAAGAGTATCCCACCTGTTCCCCCAATCATCTCCGATTTTAAGAGTATCCCTCAATCCGATGGATTCTGAAGACCAGTCAAAGAGGAACTCATCCAGATATGGAGGAGGATGATCCGTCCTCTGCGGACAGTAAACAGTTGTTCCAGAAGAAACAACTGAGCCTGTATCCGGCATCAGGAGCCTGGTAGCGAGTTTAAGTACAGTTGTTTTACCACAGCCATTAGCCCCCGCGAATGCAGCCCAGCCGGAACCGAGATTCAGGGATACGGCGGAAACCGCCTGTTGAATTGAACCGGGATAGGTATATGAAACATTATTGAAACGCAGATATGTTTGATACATGAAAGTCCTTTCTGAAAAACTGCTTTTAACAACTGCTTTTTCAGAAAGTAATGATCATGTTTCACCATCCTGTGCAGGCAAATACTCGAACCTCACTTTTGCAATATACTTATTTTAACCTGCCCGTAAAACATCCTGATGGTTCCGGAATGTTGAGTTACTCAAAAACCTGTATCAGGTCATTGAATATATCCTTGTTCTCCTTGATCTTACCTTCGCTGCCTACAACGCAGAAATAATTTTTATTGAGTGCGTCTTCTATCAGATCAGCAAGCTTAACAACATCTTCCTGAGTGGTCGCGATTACCTGATCCCGGGTTTTCTGAACATCCTCGTGCGTAATACCGGTTATCCAATTTTCCGCAGCGCGTATGCCTTTCATTGATGGCGTCAGCGGCTGGTCAAGACCGGAGATCGACCCAAGGATGATGGCCCGCCTGTAGCTGACATCGACAAAAAGAGAGAATTCGTCAGGGCGGTAACAGATGCGGCCAGTAAATTCTAAGGTCTGCCAAAACAGATAATCGTCGTCATTATTCAGGATAACAAACCAGAAAACGTAGGATCTGCCGGATAGTACTCATCAAGCTCTTTCAGAAGCAGAACGAATTCTCTGCTCCTGTGTCTGTCATGAACCTGCCCGAATACATAACCGGTATGCAAGTCCAGTGCCGTTAAAAGTGACAGAGTACCAAGTCGTTTGTATTCATAATCTCTTGCTGTCCGTGTGTACTTCCCCGGTACTGGAGGCAAGTCCGGAGCAACATTCATGATTGCCTGTATACCTGGTTTCTCGTCGACAGAGACAGTGATAATTTTGTTATTCTCATCCTTGCTGTCATTGATGACATTCACTTCCCTGTATACAATAAGCACTTCCTCCATTTTTCTTTTAAATTCTGGATCTCGTTGCTCAAGATAGTAGCGAATCTTGTGCGGCTGAATTGGATGAGACTTCAGAATTCTTTGAATAGTCGCCTTCGCTGCATGCTCCAAACACTTGTATCCCGCAGCGGGAGCATGGTTGCGTGTGTGCTTTGCAAGCTGGGATAATGACCATATCTCCGCCGCATAGCCATGATCAACGGGTTTTGTGCATGCCAGATTGATAACCCACAACTTGGCGTGGATACCATGGTAATGGATAATGACGATGCTGTTCTGCGTCATGGAGTAAGAAGGGGTTCCAGCCCCTCCAGCTGAATTGGCTGGGTTACTTTGTGGACGCAG
>JAIORS010000157.1 GCA_021108005.1 Candidatus Aegiribacteria sp. | reverse complement strand
TGTCACCACCGGTTTTAGATACTACACATTCACCGGAATAGATGCTACACTTTTTTGAGAATTTATAGAAGCGGCCTCCCGGTTGCATATTCCGTTGTTCCCTAAAACTGCGGAATGGCGTAAGCCGGCAACAAGGAGGCCTGAGTGGATAATATCTCAGAAAGGGTTCGAATGGCAAGACATCTGAATGAGCAGGGTCTTTCAAAGACCAATATAGCGTCAGATCTCGGAGTTCATAGAACAACGGTTCACCGATGGTTGAATGATGCAGAGTGTGGTAAACGCAAGCGTAAGAGCAAGCTTGATCCTTACAGGGATTACATTCGTTCACGCCTTCGGGATTACAACTTACCAGGATCTGTAGTGCTACGAGAGATACAGGAGTTGGGTTACACGGGACGCATTACCATTCTCCGGGACTTTATGTTGACAGTAAAGTCGGGCTACATACAAAAGGTGGTAGACAGGTTTGAGACGGATCCGGGGCGTCAGGGACAGATAGACTGGGGCGATTGCGGTTACATCATGGTTGGTGGCATCCCCCGAAAACTGAATCTATTTCTGATAGTTCTCGGTTACTCACGTTACATGTGGGGTGAATTTACAACAACCACCAGGCGTCCTGAACTTATGCGTCTTCTTGAGAAGGGCTTCCTTGATATAGGAGGCGTTCCCCGGGAAGTAATAGTTGATAATATGAAGCAGGCGATAGACATTGCGAGGAGCCAATCTTCACCTGCTGTTGTAAACAGCGACTTCCTGGAGTTTGGCTCCTGGTACGGGTTCAAAACAGTGGCCTGTCCTCCGTACTGGCCACAGGCTAAAGGTAAGGTTGAACGAGGTATAGGCTATGTAAAGCACTCCTTCCTTGAGGGGAGAAGTTTTACGGATTTGGATGATCTGAACAGACAGCTTCGCATATGGCTTGCGGAAACAGCCAATGTACGCGTTCATGGGACCACAAAGGAACGTCCAGTTGACAGGCTTGTTATTGACCGGGCTGCCATGGGTAAAGTCCAGGCGGATTGTTATCCCAGCGTAGAGAGATATGACCGTCTTGCGGATCATGACGGCATGATATCCTTCCGTGGTGTCAGATACTCGGTTGATCCTTCAATCCTCTTGAAAAGGAAGCGTGGTGTTCCTGTAACGGTTACGGTAAGCACGGATAATGTACTCAGGATTCATCATGAAGAACAGCTCGTGGGCAGGCACATTATCGCATCTTCCGGCTCACAGGATCAGATTGATCCCCTGCATGCTGCCAGGCGCAGGGAACTTAGCCGGAAACCCCGATACAAAGCCACTGCTTCAAGGCAGCCGAAGTTTAATCAAGTTCCTGCAGTTGATGAGAGATCTCTGGATATTTACGAGGAGGTTGCTTGTGCAGACAGCGTTGTCGTATGAGACTGTAAAAAGTAATCTTGAAAAGCTGGAAATGACCACTGCATACTCTGCGCTTGATAATGTTCTTGAGGCAGGCAGAGTTGAGGAACTCTCAGCAATCGAGATAATTGACAGGTTGCTTGATATCGAGCTGAAAGCACGGCATCAGCGGAGGGTTGAGATCAACTACAGGTTCTCAGGGCTTCCCTACAGAAGAAGCCTTGAGGAATTCGACTTCTCATCACAACCATCCGTTGATGAACAGCTTGTAGGCAGGCTGGCCACTCTTAACTTCATCTCTGAAGGTACAAATGTTCTTCTCCTGGGTCCTCCCGGAGTAGGTAAGACCCATCTTGCTGTCGGGCTTGCAGTCAAAGCCATAGAAGCCAGTAACAGAGTCTACTTCGTGACCATGAGTAATCTTTGCAGGAAGTACAGGAGTTACAGCTTAAGAGGTCATAAGGACAGGCTCCTGACCGTATTTGCAAGACCCGAAATTCTCATCATAGATGAGGTTGGATACACAAAGCTGGATCAGGATGAAAGCGTGTTCTTCTTCGACCTTGTCGCCATGAGATACCAGAAGCGCAAATCGATCATCATGACTTCGAATAAATCATGGGGATCATGGGGAGACATTCTTCCTGATCGTGTGATGGCGTCAGCAATTCTTGATAGATTGCTCCACTATTCAGTAACGATCAATATTCAGGGACAAAGTTACAGGTTAAAGGAACACAGAACTATAGGGCAGATAATTGAGCAGGCAAACAGAAAGGAGGATAAACACTGAAAAGTGTTGCATCAAAACCGGTGAATCTGTTGCATTCTAAACCGGTGTTGACA
>JAIORS010000156.1 GCA_021108005.1 Candidatus Aegiribacteria sp. | reverse complement strand
CACCCATTCAGCGTGGTAATAAGTCTGATCGGTTTCGAGATCAAGTATGAATACTTCACGGAGAGCAGGGCTGAAGTTGTGAAGCTCGCAGTTGATGCTCTGAGGAAACTCAACTGCTGGATCGCCATGTGAAAAGCAGGTTACATCCAGCCTGTATGGACCATCTTTGTAGGCTGCAAGGACGGGGTTCACAGTATCGTCGTTGAACTGATAGTCTGCATTGGTGTCCCAGCAGCTTTCCTCGATGTTGTCGATGCCAAGGTTATCCCAGCCCTGCATATCGCCGCAGTTGGTGAGGCAGACGATCAGACCCTCATGGCTTAAACTATCGGGAATATATGAGCACATATCATCCAGGTCATGGCGGAAGTAAAGCTGCCAGACTTTTTCATTTTGCCCTTGACTAGAAAGCAGACAGTCAAAGTTGACAACAAAATTAGTTTCAAGTGTATCATCTTCTGAAGTAGTCTCACGAATCATGTCCCATTTGATACGCTCAGGAGCAAGATCATTCCTGCCGCAGGCAGGAGTAGTAGACTGACCTTCGCCTTGAAGACCAAATCCGAAAAAGACATCAACGTTATCTGAAAGATCGTTTTCGTCCAGCATGATGCCAGGAACATCATCTGGATCAATGGGCCACAAACAGGTAAGCGTATCAGCCAGGAAGAAGTATTCAAAAGAAGGTGTATAGCCTTTAGGATTGAATGTCCAGGTAAACCCTGAACCTTGTATTGGTGAAGGCGTAAGATAATCCAAAGGATTCACATAGCAAGTATTATCATGATCCCATGTTGTCCACTTGAAGTGAGTGTGTATTGTCTGGACATAGGGATTCATTGTCGTTATGAGATCCCCCTTAGATATAGGATCCCAGAGATTCCAATAGTGTGGAGGAACCCGAGGATCCGATAAATGACCGTATGACCAGCCGAACTCCTCATGGTTTAGGGAATCAGTTCCTTCTGTAGTAACAACAACCCATTGCCATGGTAGAGTATCCGGTTGGAATGGTGTCCCGTACCAATGGGATATGACAGCGTCATCAATTACGCATCGTACATCATAGCAGGGTGGTGATTCTGTATGAGAATCAAAATCGACCCCGGCGTGAAACATCCCTAGAGACCAATCGTTCTGCGGATCACCGTAACTGTTCATGAGGGTTTTTGTAGAATCCATCTGATTTTCTGAACTGCCTACAGGCCAAGGGATCGGAGTTGGATTATTGGCATTTACGATTGTTGGAGCAGCGAGAATCAGGAAGCTGAGTATTACCTCACAATATGTATTAGGTACTGTCATTTAGATCACCTGCCTTCAATACACATAGCAATGAGAGGAAGGTTGTAGACTTCCTCATAGCCAAAAGCAGATGGATACCCATGACATGCATCCTGAGGATTAACGATCAGGTAATTACCATTTGGTGAGACATCTGTCTGAATAGGGAAGAATTGAATTTCTGCAGTAACGCGATTGGAATAGATAACCTGATCTTCAAGATATACAACCAATTCCCAATAGAAATCAGGTCGATTCCCTCGCATTGTGGTCAGTGAAGTGCATATATGATCGTTAGAACTGCACAAGACCGTCGATGGTTGTTCTTCGGAATCCCTGCGGCCAGTTTCATTGTAAAGCATAACGTTGCGGCTGCTTATATCCATGGTTCTACCCGTCGTAGCTCCTCCGAGATTGAGAATACTTCTATCAGGTGAAAAACTGTAATAATTTGTGATTTGCTCACGGATTCCAATTGGTTTTACCAATACTTCGGATTTACCGTTAATACAATCAATCAAACATGTATTCGCACCACGTGCTGTATGACAGAGATACTCTCCTTCAGATGAAATAGCAGGTCTCCAGCACCATTCAAGTTGGACTTCAGGGAATATTGTTCTCAAATGATTAGCGTCCCGGTCGAAGATGTATACAGGTCCTGTTGGGTTTCCCTGATCTGAAGTTGAAGATTCACTTTGGTGTACACAGCTAAATGCCACGATTGAGCCATCCTGAGATACTATGGCACTGTACATGCCTATTACATCCAAAGGCACTTCAAAGAATGTGCCATCTGAGTACATGAAGCATGCATAGGGTTGTTCGTTTGGATACTCGGGAGAATTACCTCCAGTTGAGATTACACTTATCTCTCCGTCACGTGACATCACAATCATTGGTACTGGCAATGCCAGATCCCCAACCTTACGCCCAAAAGTATTGAAAATGTAACCGATATCCCACCAGGCTGCTGCTACTGGTCTCTCCGCCCCTTCAGGAACATTCCATCCAGCTGGATCAACAATCATATGTTCTCTCCAATAGTACTCTCCGGGAAAGATGCAATCAGCAGAAATGTGGACAGGATTATTCTCAGTATCGTAGAAAACATGAAGGTTCTGAGAAATGGCCGCCCTGACTCGCCTGTCAAGCCAGTACCTGTCTTCCCAGGGAATACTTTCATCCTTGAGTGTCTCCTCAAGCCAGGCAAAAGGATAACCATCCATCAGTGAAGCTTCAAGCTCTTCTATTGTTTCCGCTCTGAAAAGCTCAATAACTT
>JAIORS010000155.1 GCA_021108005.1 Candidatus Aegiribacteria sp. | reverse complement strand
CTTTCCGAAAGAGCTCTCGAAAGATCACAACACTATTCGTGGGAAAAAACCGCAGGATTAATCGCGGACAGAATTGAGGTAATTACATCTTGAAAACAGCTGTTGTTAATGCTCCCTTCATGAATGGCAGGTTTTCCAGAACCTCCCGCTCCCCGGCCATCAACAAAAGTGGAACATTGTACTGGCCATTCTGGCTGGCTCACGGTACGGGAGCGCTTGAAAAGGCCGGCCATGAAGTTCTGTTCCTGGATTGCCCCGCCGAAGGAATTAGTGAACACGACATGCTTCAGATGCTTCTCGAATTCAATCCAAAACTTACGGTGATTGATACTTCAACCCCCTCCATTTACAGTGATCTCAGGGTAGCCTCAATGATCAGAAGCTATCTCCCGGAGTCTTTTGTTCTGCTCGTAGGTACCCATGCAAGCGCCCTTCCCCACAAGTGTCTCCGCCTCGCTCCACAGGTCGATGCCATCGCTGTTGGAGAGTACGACTCCTCAATCGTTGATGTAGCCGAAAAACTCGAGGGTGGAGGTGATCTTTCCGGAATCCCCGGGCTTTGCCTTAACCTCAGGGGAGAACTCTTTGACACAGGTACCAGGGAAATGATAGAGGATCTTGATTCGTTGCCTTTCCTTGCCGATGTATACAGAAAGCATCTCAAACCGGAAAACTATTTCTTCGCTGCCGCGAGATTCCCGAGCGTGATGACAATTACAAGCCGCGGATGCCCGTACAAGTGTTCTTTCTGCGTCTGGCCCCAGGTTATGCACAGGGAAAAGTACCGTATACGCTCGGCAGAACATGTTGCGGAGGAGTTTGGACTCTTCCGAGAATATTTTCCTCGGGTTCAGGAGATAGTTATCGAGGATGATACTTTTTCAATTGACAGTAAAAGGGTCGAGGAAGTCGCCGAGGTTCTTATTAAAAATGGCAATTCTATCCCCTGGACCGCCAATGTCAGAGCTAACCTTTCCCTGGAAGCAATGCGGAAAATGAAGGCTGCCGGCTGCAGGCTTATCATAGTCGGTTACGAATCAGGTTCTCAGGACGTTCTCAACGCCATTTCAAAGGGAACCACAGTAGACCAGAATATGGAATTCGCCGAGAGGGCAAAGAAAGCGGATCTTCTGGTTCATGGATGCTTCATGGCTGGCAATCCGGGGGAAACGGTCGGCACACTTGAGAAAACTTTTCAGATGTCTCTGAAACTATCCCCGGACACAGCTCAGTTCTTCCCGATAATGGCATATCCGGGAACCAGGCTTTACCGGCAGTACAGCAGAGAGGGAAAACTGAGAACCCGTAATTTCGATCGCTGGGTAACTGAAGATGGCCTTCACAACTGTGTTGTAGACCTTCCCGGCCTTTCGTCTGAAACCCTTGTGGAATGGTGTAATGAAGCAAGAAAGCGCTTTTATCTCCGCCCCAAGTATCTTCTTTACAAAATCATTCAGACGGTAAGACACCCCCTCACGGAGGGCAGAAGAACCTTTCGCGCTTTTGGAACTTTCAGGAAACACCTTTTCAAAAAAAGTAATCCTGTCCATACAGAGGACGGCTGTAAATGATTCCTGCTCTTTTCTGGATTGTAACAGGATTGTTTCTTTCATCCTGGCTCATCTATCCCCTGTTTCTCATGGGGCTCTCGATATTTTTCCGCAAATACTCCTCTTCGTGGAACGAACCGGAAGAATGGCCTTCCGTCAGTGTGCTCATTGCGGCAAGGAATGAGGAAAAGGTCATTGCGTCAAGAATTCGAAATATTCTTGAGCAGAATTACGCTGGCACAATCGAAATACTCATCGGTTCTGATGGTTCGGATGACAAAACCGATTTCATCGCCGGTACTTTCAGAAACAAAGGAGTAATACTGTATCGAAGTGAAAAATCAATTGGTAAACCTCTGATGATACAGAAACTTCGGGAGTTGTCTTCGGGAGAAATACTGGTTTTCTCCGATGCTGATACGGTTTTCGCTCCCGAAACAATCGGTGAGCTTGTTATTCCCTATTCGAACCCCCATGTGGGTTGCGTTGACGGATCCCGCCGGAACAGTCTTATCGAAGATACATGCGAAAGCATGTACTGGAAGTACGAAACAACTGTTAAAAAGCTGTGTTCATCTATTGGAGCCGTCCTTGGAGCTACCGGGGCGGTGTTCTCGATTAGGGGGAATTTATTCAGACCGCTTTCTCCCAGGAGATCGGACGATTTCGAACTGGCTGTAATGACAAGACTACAGGGATATTCATGTGTTTTCAACGGGAATGCGGTGGCCGCAGAACCCTCTCCGGATGATTCAGAACAGTACCGGAGGCTAGTAAGGATAGTAAGCTGGATGTTCATCAGCTGCATTCAGCTTACGGGAAAAGCCCTGAAAAGAAAAGACTTTCTTTTATTCACGCAGCTTCTTGTACATAAAGTTCTCAGGTGGTTCTCAGGTTTGTTTCTTGCTGCAGCAACAGTTCTTGCGGGATTTCTTTCATATAAGAATTTTTATATGATACCGTTTCTACTCATGTGTGTTTTTCATGCGGCAGCCGCAGCAGGATGGTTGCTGAAGCGCCATATGCCTTCAAAACTCCTTTTTCCCTATTACTTCTGGCTTATGAACATCGCTGCGTTAGATGGTATATTAAAGACATTGTCCGGAAATCCGGTTGAAACCTGGAAGAAGTCGAAAGGCGGAACGAACTGAAGCAGAAAAGCCTGTTCCTGGGGCTGGCATTCGACGGAATAGCAGTATTTCTATCCCTGACCTTCGCGGCATGGATAAAGTTTGACTCGAGTCTTTTTTCCGATTCTGTCTCCGTTTCAAACAGCCTGATATTCTCCGGGTCCTTATTGTCCGTTCCTTTCTGGTGGCTGATCTTTGCGGCATCAGGCTCTTACAGGATGCACTGGGATATGAGCTGGGCTGATGAGATGAAATGTGTTGTGAAGCCGGTTACTTCCGGGTTCATAATACTCTTCTTCGGTGCTTTTCTGGTATCGCCCTCAGCTTCCATAGGCAGATGGATAATAGTTTTTTATTACGCCGTGCTTCTTCTCTTCGTTTTCATTTCACGAGGATGTATGCGCATTTTTGAAAGAAGGCTTGCAAAGAAGGGCTCCCTTGTTCGCCGGGCGGCAATAGTTGGAATCGGCAAAGCGGCTTCAGATCTCGAAATCTATCTCTCCGAAAACACCTCGCTGGGATACAATATTACAGGTTTCATAGATCCTCAGAAGGAGGGCACTGTGCGGACCGTTCGAGAGGATAGAATTATAGGTTCCGTGAAGGATCTTTCCGTTATCATTAAAAATTTCTCCCTGCAGGAACTGCTTGTCACAATTGCTTCAAATTTTCATAACGATATTCTTTCTCTTCTCCTTCCTGCCACTGGAGAGGGTGTCAGGGTGAAAGTTGTTCCCGATCTTTTTGACGTTGTTGCCGGACATGTTCACAGTACACAGATAATGGGACAGCCTTTCATGGAAATTCTGCCTGAGCGTCTAAGTTTCTGGCAGAAAGTTGTGAAGGTATGTATTGACTACTTCACAAGTACTGTTGTTCTTCTTGCAGGTCTTCCTTTATGGCTGATTCTTTCTCTGTTGATCAAGCTTGAATCAAAGGGTCCTGTCTTCTACCGTCAGGAAAGACTGGGAAAGGGAGGTAAACCCTTCAGGGTATTCAAGTTCAGAAGCATGAATAACGATGCCGAAAAGAAAAGTGGTCCCGTCTGGGCCGGTAAGAATGATCCAAGAATAACGCGCATAGGCAAATTTCTAAGAATATCCCGAATCGATGAAATTCCCCAAATGATTAATGTCCTCATGGGAGAGATGTCCATTGTTGGTCCAAGACCGGAAAGACCTGTATTTATAGATGAACTCAAGAAGATGTATCCTTTTTATCAGAAGAGGCTCACTATCAAACCTGGCCTTACGGGATGGGCTCAGGTCAAACTTGAGTACGATACGGACATGGAAAGTGTATCGAAGAAACTAAGATACGATTTCTTTTATATCGAAAATCAGTCGATCTTTCTTGACCTTGAAATTCTCATCAGAACTCTTAAGGTCGTTCTTACCGGTGCGGGAGCTCATTAGTATCAACTCCAGGTTTCCTGAAAGGAAAAATAAAATGGCAGTTCCTCTCCTCGATATAAGCAGGCAGCATCAGCCAATAATTGAAGATCTACGTTCAGTTTTCAACGAAGCTCTTGAAACCTCTAGGTTCATAAAGGGACCAGAAATGGAGCAGCTCGAGAAGGAATTCGCTGATTACTGCGGCAGTGAAACGGCTGTAGGCTGCGCTTCCGGAACGGATGCTCTTATCCTTGCCCTCATGGCTGTTAATGTCAGACCCGGAGATATTGTTCTGACGACACCTTTCACTTTCTTCGCTTCCGCGGGGGCCGTGGTAAGGGCAGGCGGTATTCCTGTGTTTCTGGATATTCTTTCCGATTCTTTCAACATAGATCCTGACCTCCTGTCCGGATGGCTGACGGATAACTGCGCTATCACAAACAGGGGAGTTGTTGACAAAAGTACAGGTACACGTATCGGTGCAGTAATGCCCGTCCACCTTTTCGGTCAGATGGCGGATATGGACAGAATAATGTCTATCTGTAAAGACTGGCGCATTCCCGTAGTTGAGGATGCCTGTCAGGCCATTGGAGCAAAATGGTCAAACAGGAAAGCCGGTTCCTGGGGCGATGCCGGCTGCTTCAGTTTCTTCCCCTCCAAGAACCTGGGAGCTCTCGGCGACGGCGGCATGGTCACCACGAACAATCCTGAGATAGCAGATAGAGTAGTCAGTCTGAGGGAGCATGGCGGCAGGGGTTACATCCATGAAGAGGTGGGTTTCAACTCCCGTCTTGATGCTATCCAGGCAGGATTTCTCAGAGTCAAATTGACTCATCTTGAAGGCTGGCACAAGGGAAGACGAAAGAACGCTCGTTTTTATGGCCGCGCTCTCAGGGATATTAAACAGGTGATTACTCCTGTTATCAAGAAAGAAGCATGGTCCGTTTACAACCAGTATACGCTGAAAGTTTCGCGGCGGGATGAACTGCTTAAATATCTCAGAAATCATGGAATCGGCTGTTCCATCTATTACCCGGTTCCTCTTCATCTTCAAAAATGTTTTGAATGCCTGGGTTACAAAGAAGGAGATTTTCCTCTCTCCGAAGCTGCTTCAAAGGAAGTCATTTCCATTCCAATATTTGGCGAACTTACGGAAAATGAGCTCGTAGAGGTTGTCGAAACAATCAAAACCTTTTATGCCGAAAAGGAATAGGCTGTCCAGCGGGATTTTTGTTTACCTGGTAATCGTATTTTTCATGTTCTCAGAAGTAATTGGAGATGACTTCTTTCATTTCATGGGAGAGGATGTCCATCATATGTTCTCAAGAGAGCCTTTGCTGGTAATTGGCCTCGGTGGAGCCGCTACTGCAGGAGCTTTCATCTTTGAAGACCACAGAGGCTACGGTGGCTTCATGGGAGATGGATGCCTGAGGAACTGCTCAGAGGTATGCGATAAAGCATTTGGCCTGCCACTTCTCGGAGCATCCTCAATTACATGGGCAGTTGGAACTCTCTCGGCTTCCCACGATGCCGAAGAGACCGGGCAGATGCTCACCGAAAGTCTCCTTCTGACCTACGGTATAACCGGCGCTATGAAGCTTGCGTCGGGCAGAACAAGACCCGATGGAAGCAATTCCAGAAGTTTTCCTTCCGGACATTCTTCCAGTACAGCCTGCGCTGCGGTTATACTCTGGGACAGGTACGGTGCCGGTGCCGGTATTCCGGCAGCAGCTATTGCTGCATTTACTGCCCTTTCAAGGGTAACCCTCGAAAAGCATTATCCCTCCGATATAATTGCCGGGGCAGCTATAGGAATCTCCGTGGGGCTTGCGGTCGCAGGGGCGCATGAAGATGAAGCAGGTTCAAGCCAGCGGATTCAGCCTGCGCTGGGAATAAGATGGAGCAGTACCGGAGGATTTGGAGTATATTTCTAGTATGAAGAACAGACTCAGAAGTTTCAAGTACGCTTTCAGAGGCATAGGAACCCTTCTTACCTCCCAGATGAACGCGAGAATACATCTGATTGCTCTTGTTTTTGTTGTAGTGGTCGGTTTTCTTGTAGAGCTGAATTCGGGGGAGTGGGCTCTCGTTGCCCTAGCTGTCGCAATGGTTCTATCCGCTGAAGCCATGAATAGCGCTCTTGAATTCCTCGCCGATCATACGGCACCCGAGTGGCACGATTCCGTTCAGAAGGCAAAGGATCTGGCAGCGGCTTCCGTACTGCTTGCGGCAGCGGGTGCTCTTGTGATAGGACTACTCGTATTCATCCCCCATTTCTGATAGAACCGAAAGCTGAACAAGGAGATTTAAGATGCTGGACAGAGGATTTCTTAGAAATATGCCTGACAAAGTTCGCGAAGCGGCCGAGAACAAGGGTGAACCCTGCCCGATAGATGAATGGCTGGAGCTTGATGAAAGAAGACGTCAGCTCCTTACGGAAACTGAAGATTTAAGAAGACGAAGAAATGAACTTTCCAGGGAAGTCTCTACACTGAAAAAGGAGGGAAAAGAGGCTGATGTCAGTATCCTTGAAAGTAAGGATATCGGAAAAAGAATCGGTTCAATTGGAAAACAACTGGATGCTGTAGATTCCCAGATGGCAATGGTGGAACTTCGTTTTCCAAACATTCCGGACATTGATGTTCCTATCGGCCGGGATGAAACCTCCAATCAAATCGTAAAGACCGCAGGAGAAAAACCTTCCTTCGATCACCCCCCTCTTCCCCACTGGGAGATCCTGGGAGGATTTCTGGACCAGAAAGCGTCAGGATCTATAGCAGGATCGAATTTCATTCTTCTCCGGGGCTGGGCTGCCTGGCTACAGAGAACTCTCATCAACTGGATGATGGATTTCAACTCCCAGGCCGGAATGGAAGAGATATGGCTCCCTTTCATAGCAAACCGCGAGAGTATGACTTCCACAGGACAGATCCCAAAACTCGAACATGACATGTACCGTATTGAGAAGGATGATCTCTTTCTTATACCCACGGGGGAGGTTCCCCTTACGAATATCTTCCGTGATTCCGTACTCCTGGAGAAAGACCTTCCTATAAAGATTTTTGGTTACTCTCCATGTTTCAGGCGGGAGGCGGGAAGTTACGGCAAAGACACCAGGGGGCTGAACAGGGTTCACCAGTTCGAAAAGGTTGAAATGGTCCGTATGGTCAAGCCGGAGAATTCCGAGGCTGCGCTTACGGAAATGACAGATCATGTGGGAAATATGCTTGAACTGCTGGGTCTTTCTTACAGAGTGTCCCTTCTTTCAACTGGCGATCTGAGTTTTGCCGCCGCTAAATGTTACGACCTTGAAGTATGGTCCGCCGGGCAGGAAAAATGGCTTGAAGTATCCTCGATTTCTAATTTTCGGGATTTTCAATCTAGAAGAGGCATGATAAGATACAAGCCATCCGGAGGGGGAAAACCCCGGTATGTCCATACCCTCAACGGCTCGGGACTTGCTCTCCCAAGAATAATGGCCGCCCTTATAGAGAACGGTCAGACCGAATCCGGTAAAATTGTATTACCTGAAATCCTTGCTGAAAGAACTGGAATAAAAATTCTGGGTTAGAACTGGGATGGACAGAATAATTTCATCAACAGCCATGTGTACTCCCGGCTGCTTCAATATGCTCCGGAACCGCTGATCACTGCCGAGGGAGTGAGCAGAAGAATGGCAAGATCCATCCAGATCGACCAATTGTCAACATAGTAGAGATCAAGTTTTACCATCTCGTCAAAACCCAGATTACTTCTCCCGGAGATCTGCCAGACTCCGGTAACTCCCGGAATAGTATGCAGCCTCTTAAAGTCCCTTCTGCTGTATTCTTCAACCTCTTCCGGAAGTGGCGGTCTGGGTCCAACAAGACTCATTCTGCCCGAAAGAACATTGAAAAGCTGCGGCAGTTCATCTATTGACCATCTTCGAATGAATTTCCCGGTTCTAGTTATTCGAGGATCATTTTTGATCTTGAAAAGGGGACCTGACAGCTCATTTTCCTCGGAGAGAGCAGTTTTTTCATCATGTGCATCTTTACGCATTGATCTGAACTTAAGCATCTTGAATGACTTGTTTCTCTTGCCCAGTCTTGTCTGCTTATAGAAAATGGGAAAACCGGAATCAATCATGATAGCAAGCGCACTCAAAATAAAGATTGGTGAAAGAACAGAAATGAAGATAATTGTCAGCAGAATATCTGAAACTCTTTTCAGTACAAACCCCCAGCCGGAAAGGGGAGCGGGAACGGATTCGATCAGTGTTGTTCCACCCATATGAGCGATTTTCGCTGTAAGGCTCACAATTGCGAAGACGTCTGCAGCGATCTTATACTGCACTCCCATTTTTTCGCAGGTAAGTATGATGGTCGAGAGTATGGGTGATGGAATCGAATGACTGGCAACAACCAGCTCCTGAACGTTCTTCTCTTTAATTATTGCTGAGATCAGATCAGATGGAGTGTCTGGAGCGATGTAATCAACTACAGTATATGGGAGCTGTGCACGGTTCTCCATGAAAATACCAAGTTGTCTGGCTTCCTCAGAAATACCCAGAATTAAGATTCTGGATGGATTTCCTGTTCTACTGCTGATCTTTCTGAATGCTGAATGCCAGAAACTTAGAAGAAGCGCTGAAGCAGGAAACGAGAAAATCAGCACAAATCTGGAGAAAAGAAGCTGTCTGGTGATGAAAGTCATAGCAAGAGTGAACAGAACGGCCATGAAGGCTCCTCTGATGATTCCTGCAACTTCCTCTATCATGCCGAGACCGAACTCGGGCTTATACACTCCGAACACTGCCATGAAAGCTATCTGAACAGAACCCAGCACCAACCCGCTCAGGAAGTAATGATAGACAGAAAGTCTGAAATCTGATCCCATCAAATCTACCAGGAGAGAGTGCCTCAACAAGAAGCCTCCCATGAAGATTCCGGTAATCAGAACAAGATCTGTAATGGGAAGCATCCATAGGAAATTTCTTTTGCGATCCATCAGCATTTCCCTCCGGGTCCGACTCCAAACAGAGCACCGGGGTGTGTTGCAAAAAATCTGAGCATGCTCTTAAAATGAAGATTCAGTGTAATTCCTCCCGAAATACTCTCTCTGTGGCAAACGTGTCTGATCTTTGCTTTCGGTTCAAACCAGATATCCATTCCCCTTTGCCAGGTTCGCCAGCACCACTCGACATCCTCAAAATACAGAAAGTATTTTTCCGACATGAGTCCGATCCTCTCGCGACCTGAGGGAGTCAACCACAAAGCCGCCCCCACCAGCCAATCAGGTTTCACCGGTGTTTCAGTTGAATTGAATCTGTTCATGTGATCAGATGCTATCTTCATGCCTGGTCCGGTTTTTCCGAGAAAGGTTCTCCGTGAAGCGATTACGAGAGGTGATGGCCATGTTCTTGCTGTTGACTGACGGATATTGTTTTCATCCACCATTGCCGGCCCTATGATAGCTGCATTCGGATGTTCTTCCTCGAATTTGTGCAACGCTTTTATAGCTCCTGGAAGAATTTCTACATCCGGATTCAGAAAGAACAAACTGCTACCGCCAGCCATAGTCACGCCAAGATTATTTGCTTTTGATAAACCAAGATTACCCTTATTGAATATCTGCTTCAATGGCCATTCATAAGATTGGAGGATGCTTTGAGTTTCGTCTGAAGAAGCATTATCGACAATTATAACATCGACAGGCCTCTCATCTGACGGAAGAGAGAATAGAGAGTTAAGCACCCTCTCAATTACCTGCTCACTGTTGTATGTCGTAATGATTGCTGACCATTTCATATAGCTAATATACAATGCGGGGAGAGTTTCACGATCCTCTCCATTTTCAACTCTCAACAACTGAAAGAGAAATTGAAATAGGATCAGTCTATATTTCCATACAATGCGGGACGGGCTTTAATGCCCGTCCCTAGCACCAACGGAATGCCAGCTTCAGTGTGAACTTAGCTGGATCTGCATCGCAGAACATTCCTCCATGAAAGCCCTGGCCATAAGACGGCCTGCAAGGGCTTCTGAAGAGCGGGGATCTCTTCGGAGTGCACATTCGTAGAGTGCAAATGCCGTGACGTAGTCCCCATTATCCATTGCCTCTCTGGCGATGCTGACATAGTTGTCAACACTGGCGGGGCAGGAGGATATGGTTACACTGGCCAACATTACCGACGGCAGAAGTGCTACCAGTATGATTGGTATCAACCTCATGCTGAGCACCCCCTCAACCTGGCCGGGGTTCCCCCCGAACAGACGTCTGGTAACCCGGCTGTCCTTCCCTGTTTCCAGGGCTGGGATCCGTGGCTTTGCGTCCCGGGATCTCGCCCGGTTTGCATTGAGTCAAACGGTAACCCGGCTGTCCTTCCGCTTTCCCCTAAAGCGGCTGGGACCCGTGGCTTTGCGTCCCGGGATCTCGCCCGGTTTGCATGACGGTGCTCTACCGCCAGTTTATATTCTATGACTTATTTTGCTAATGTAAAGGGAAATAGGCTATTATCACTGAAGATGGATATTACTGTAGATACTAATTCAACAGTGAGTCAGAACAAACCGAACGCTTGTGGGACTCGGCTAAGAAAAGTGTATACTTCACTGAATCCCGCGTCCGTGAGAAGTTCTCTTCCTCTTTCAAGACCGAAGAAAACATGGGATTCCCGATGAGTGTCCGAACCTATGGTAATCAGTCTTCCGCCCATTTCCTTGAACAATGAAAGGATTTCCGGTGTGGGATACGTCATCTTTTCTTTTCTGCGCAAACCTGAAGTGTTAAGTTCCAGTGCTATATTTTTTTCTATTGTTGTTTCAAGAATGGTGCGAATCGTCTCCGGAAAACATTTCGTTTCGTCGAATCCATAATCCAGGCCCGCCAGCGCAAGGCCTCTACGGAAAAGACCCATGTGCGCAAGGATATCGATATCCGCTTCTTCAACCATTTGCAGTGTTTCAACGTAGTACTGCTCAACGATACCGAGAGGGTCTCTGTCATTGTAGGCTTCAGCCCCAAGAACCATGCCGATTCCCGCAACTGAATGAAGAGCCCCGGTTATGAAATCATAATTTGAATAATCAACAATGTTCTTCACCTGTTTTTCGTACACATGGGGTTCTCCAACTTCAAGACCCTTCATAACGGAGATCTGACCTTTTGACTCAATCCTGGCGCGATTTATTGACTCGTCGTAATCTTCCGCATTGAACCCCCCATAGCAGTAATCCTCGGGGTTCAGGTCAAGGTGGGCAACGAAGCCTATAGCCGTAAGGCTGTTCTCTGTTCCTCGCTGTACGAGCTGCCAGGCAGGAATATCAGCGTCCGGCGAGTCGCTCGTGTGTACATGCATATCATTAAGAAGGTTCAATTCGTCCCTAATAGGTTATCGCAAGCCCCGCGAGTATCATACTTCTTGAAATATCAAGGGGTATAGAGAACTGGAAAAGTATGGACTCGGGAATATACGTTCTGTTCTCGTTCGGGCTGCCGGGAGGTTTCAATTCGTACTTGCAGCCTAAGCGAATGCACGAGAAGCATGTATTATCAACCGAATCCCAATCGTGAGAACCATCCTGAGATTCAGGGATATTGGCAAGATCGGGACCGTACCCGATATCGCTTCCAACGAATACCTCAAGATCCCTATCGAACCTGTGCCCTGCGCATAGGGACAATCTGGGAAGCATAACCTGAACCGGAATTACGTAGTTCATATTCACCATGGCTGATACCGCTGTTGCATCATGTGGATTCATAAAGTTGTACTTCACCATTGGGCCTACTCCGTAGCCGAAGGACGAAACTCCCAGATCTATCCTGTCCGTCGCTCCTATGGCAAAATCCGCAGTGGGATAGGTTTCAAGATAATCAATTCTGTTATCTTCGGCTTCACGTTTTGATTCAGCCGAGAAATAAGCGGGAAGGGTAACTCCGCCGGTCACAGTGATATGATCTTTCCCCAGCGTATGAGCTCCCTGCATAGCTCCGTAGTAACAGGATGAAAAAAGAAGCGCGAAAAAGATGGAGGCTAGAATAATCCTGAGCATTTCAACTCCTTTTGTAAGTTGGGTAAAAGATACATTACCAATTCAAATAGGCAAAGTCTTAACGAAACTGGACTGTAACGACTTCATTTAGTATCTCTATAAATTGATTTCATGAACAAAAACAGAGGGAGGAAAGCAAATGGGAAAGAGAGTTGCATTCGTACTCAGTGGCTGCGGAGTCAAGGACGGCTCCGAAATACACGAGGCTGTTTCCGCGCTTATCGCGCTGGACAGGGCTGGTTACGAAGTTATCTTCACCGCTCCGGATGTTCTGCAGACTGCCACAATTGACCACGGCTCAGGGGAACCCTTGAAGGAAGCCAGAAATGCATTAACGGAGGCTGCGAGAATTGCAAGAGGCAACATCAGGCCTCTTTCCGATCTTCAGCCGGATGATTACGATGCTGTTATGTTCCCCGGGGGATTCGGAGCAGCCATTACGCTGTGCTCATTTGCTTCCGACGGTCCTGAATGTTCCGTCAATCCCGAAGTAGAAAACCTCATTAATGAAGCCAGACAATCCGGTAAACCAATAGCGGCTATGTGCATAGCTCCCGTAATACTCGCAAGAACGATTCCCCTTGCAAGGCTGACTATCGGCACCCATCCTGAAACAGCTGATGCCATTAATTCCATGGGGGCAATTCATGTGAACTGTCCGGTCAACGAATCGGTTGTTGATAAAGAGAAGAAACTTGTAACAACGCCAGCTTACATGCTCGCAAACGGTCCTGCTGAACTCTTTGAGGGCGTGGTAAACATGGTTGAGAAACTTGGAGAGCTTTTCTGAAACAGCTGTAGAAAGCGGGGAAGTTTTTTATGCTTCCCCGCATTCATTAAGGAACTATGTAACGAAATCCTAGAACGAAGCTTTTATGTCACCCCATGTGGAACGCTGAAGCGCCACGGGAACATTCGGCCAGACAATCGTGGCGCCGTCCGGAGCGGTAACCACCATTTCGTCAAACCAGAGGGTGTCATATTCCGAGCTCGAGTAAATCCTGCCCTCTATCATGAGGCCCGCGTGCGTTGAATCAGCATCGATAGTCCATTCATGTGACAATTGCTCCCAGCCGATTCCGGAAGAGTAGGTGCTGTTACCGCCGGCGCTTCCGTCGTAATTGCCTGGATCCGAGTAATTTGCGTTATAGTGGCCCCATATGCGACCGGAAGGACTGGAACTGGGAGTATCGTCGTATACGTAGAACGATGCCGCAACGGTGTCGCCCTCATCGAGGTTCTGTATCCAGCATATAATAGCCTGAGGCGTTGCACCCAGGGGGGATTCGTAGAACTCAAGGGATTGTGCACCTGAGTAAACAGGAGAGGAGTACTCGAGTTCGGGATTACCATTACCATAGACAGCTATAACCGTGAAAGATTCCTCCCAGCCGTAGGTTTCAGTCTGGATGGCAAGAGCGGCCACGGGAAGGACAAGAAGCAGGGAAGCAAAGGAAACAAGGTGTTTCATGATCATCTCCTATCATAATTATTTTCTTATCAATATCACCGGATACTCTTCTAGAATGCCGCTTTAATGTCAGCCCAGGTGCCGCTCTCAAGAGCCATATTGCCTGGTGTATGGATTGTTGCGTGATCCGGCGCAACGATGGTCATGTCATCGACCCATACAATATCCCCGGGATTTGAGTAAATCCTTGCTTCAACAACAAGTCCGGTGTGTCCGCCTGAAACAGTCCAGGTCCAGGATACTTCGTCCCATCCGGTGCCTGGTCCGTAATCGTCATTACCGCTCGCGCTTCCGTTGTGTCCAGTAACATCACCCGGGTCATCATTCCAGTGAGCCCATATTCTGCATGATGGAGGTGCAAGCGGTGTATCATCGAATCTCCAGAAACTGCCCGTTACTTCATCGCCGTCCTGAAGCCCTACTATCCATGCAACATATCCCTGAGGTGTGCTTGAAGAGAGACGCTCAAGGCGAAGAGACTGTGAACCCGTATGTACCGGATCAGTGGCGATTGTTGCAGTTAAGCCATCGACCGGATACATGCCGAAAATAGTCTCGGTGCCTTCCCAGCCGTAGTTTTCTGTGATGTCAGCGAATGCCATCTGTGAAGAAGCAAGAAGGATGACAACAATAAAAACAGATTTCATCTTTTTCCTTTCCTTTTCAATTTTCAAATCATACTTCCACACATAATTCATAAACTATTTCAGTCAAAATATCAAGCCCTTTTTTTGCTATTATGATTCTTCTTCTTCACTATTGCGATAAAAATACGGAAACATTGTTAAGGGAGTATTAACCAACATAGCACGATAATTTATTGAATTCAATTTAATCCGATATATGTGATTAAACGTAAAATCACGAGATTTTATATCAAGAAAAGCTATTATCCGGTCAGAATAAGTCAGATAAGTAAGTCCGACCTTAGCTAGGCGCGATTTTTCTCTCGCTTTTCCTCTACCATTTCCTTGACCTTCATCAACCTTGTAAGGTTTCCCCGCTCCATTTCATCCAGCTTCAACCTTATCGACCTGATTGCCTCCTCCAGTTCCGGAATCAGCTTATACTCAAGTGCGTTCACCCTTCGCCTGGTCGTATCTATTTCCCTTGCCAGCAAACTGATTGCCTTTTCCTGCTCCGCCAGTTTAATGATCCTGGGAAGAAGCTCCTTATAGATTTTCAGCGACTCATCAAGTTCCGCGGGGGTATCGAACATTCCGTAATTTCGCACATTGCCTTCTATTGAAACATCGAATACCGGCAGGACCAGGTTCATTATCTTCCGTCTGGACGTTTTTACCGTTGCCCTGGCTCCGGGATACCGGAGCGCATCCAGCAACCCCGGTTCGCTCATGGCAGCGCGGGCGAAAAGGAACTCGCCGTAAGCTTCGCAAAGTTCCTTTTCAAGTTCTTCCCTTGCGCCTTCGTAGTCCGATATAAGTATCTTGAACTGACGCATGAGTTCATCCAGTTTGTCCTTCAGAAGTTTATGCCCCCTCTGCGCAAGTTTTACTTTTTTACGCAGCTGAAGCAGCTCCATCCGGGTTGCTCTGACAACTATGGCCATCAGTCTGACGCTTCCGCTGGCCAGTACTTGTCAAGCCGGACGGGGTCTATTCTCTTCATCTCGCTCCTTGGAAGAAGTTTCAGAAGTTCCCAGCCGAGATCAAGTGTCTCGTCTATGTTCCTGTTCTCATGCTCCCCCTGGCTGATGTATCTTTTCTCATACTCTTCCGCGAATTTCAGGTATTTCTGATCAAGAGGGCTCAGAGCCGCGGCGCCAAGTATAACCGCCAGTTCCTTGGCGTCCTTGCCCGCGGAATAGGCTGCCATAAGCTGGTTGAAAAGGTCAGCGTGATCCTCTCGCGTTTTTCCCTTGCCAATACCCTTGTCCTTCAGCCTTGAGAGAGACTCCATAACGTCCATGGGCGGATAGATGCCCCTTTTGTGAAGCTCACGGTTGAGAATAAGCTGCCCTTCCGTAATGTAACCGGTAAGGTCGGGAATTGGATGTGTTTTGTCGTCTTCGGGCATTGTCAGAATAGGTATCTGTGTTATCGATCCCTTCCTGCCTTTGATCCTTCCCGCCCGTTCGTAAATCGAGGAAAGATCGGTGTAAAGGTATCCAGGGTATCCCCTTCTTCCGGGAACTTCCTTTCTCGCCGCAGAGATTTCTCTCAGCGCATCGCAGTAGTTGGTCATATCCGTAAGAATAACAAGGATATGCATATCTTTCTCGTACGCGAGGTACTCGGCCGCCGTCAGGGCCATTCTTGGTGTGGCGATACGTTCAATCGCGGGGTCGCTCGCAAGGTTCAAGAAAACTACAGCCCTGTCCATGGCCCCTGTCTTCCTGAAATCCCGGATGAAATAATCGGCCTCTTCGAACGTTATTCCCATTGCGGCGAAGACAACAGCAAAGCTTTCCCCCTCTTCCATAACCCTCGCCTGTCTGGCTATCTGTGCCGCTACGGCGGAGTGGGGAAGCCCGCTTCCGCTGAACACAGGGAGTTTCTGCCCCCTGACCAGAGTATTTATACCATCTATGGAACTGAAGCCCGTCTGTATGAACTCCGCGGGGTAGTCTCTGGCGTAGGGATTGATGGGAGCTCCATTGATATCCTTCATCTTCTCCGGAACTATGGGAGGCGCTGTATCGAATGGGGCCCTTGGCCTTCCCTGGCCGTCAAAAACCCTTCCCAGCATCTCCTCGGAGACTCCCAGTTCCACCTGTTTTCCAAGAAATCGGACTTTGCTTTGTGAGATATCCGTTCCGCTGCTACCCTCAAAAAGCTGTACAAGTGCCATACGGCTGTCAATTTCAAGAACCTTGCCGTGACGTATCTCTCCGTCGGGAAGCTGGATCTCGACCAGCTCTTCGTAAGCAACTCCCTCGACCCTGTCCACCAGCATCAGTGGGCCGGAGATCTCTACAGTCGTAGTGTATTCTCTAATCATATCCCCGCCCTCCTATGCGGTTTGCTCTTCCTCTATCAGATCGTTGATCTGCGAGTTTACATGTTTTTTTATCTCTTCAATAGCATCGATATCTTTTTCAGGGGTATAACTCATTCTCGCAATCTCCTCCTTCAGGGGAAGATCGAAAAGATCCTTTGGCGAAATACCACTGCGGATGGCCTTATTCATCTCCGTATTGGTATGCATTATAACTTCCATCATTACTTTCTGCTTCACTATCGATGTGTAGGTATCCACCTCGTGGAAAGCGTTCTGATGCAGGAAATCCTCTCTTAGGGATCTTGCCGTGTACAGTATAAGCTGATCTTCGGGTGAAAGGGATTCTGCTCCCACAAGCCTTGCTATTTCAAGAAGGTTGGCTTCCTGCTGAAGCAGGGATATGGCTTCTTTTATCATCGGTACCCATTCCGTGCCAAGCTCTTCGTCGTAGTACTCCTTCAGGTTATCCATATAGAGGGAGTAGCTGTCAAGCCATCCTATTGCAGGGAAATGCCTTGCGTAGGCAAGCTTCGCCTGAAGGCTCCAGAATACCTTAACAACACGGAGGGTGGCCTGCACCACCGGGTCGGAAAGGTCTCCGCCGGCCGGGCTGACAGCCCCAACTACCGTAAGAGCTCCGTTTCTGTCTCCTCCTATGCATTTCACATTACCCGCTCGTTCGTAGAATTCGGCGATTCTGGTTCCAAGGTATGCGGGATATCCCTCTTCACCCGGCATTTCCTCAAGCCTTCCGGACATTTCTCTCATCGCCTCGGCCCACCTGCTTGTGGAGTCGGCCATAAGGGCAACGGAATAGCCCATATCCCTGAAGTACTCACCGATGGTTATGCCTGTGTATACACTTGCTTCCCTTGCTGCCACCGGCATGTTGCTGGTATTGGCTACAAGAACGGTTCTTTGAATCAGCGGCTCCCCGCTTTTCGGATCCTCAAGTTCGGGAAACTCCTGAAGAACATCGGTCATCTCGTTGCCGCGTTCTCCGCACCCAACGTAAACCACTACTTCAGCGTCCGCCCACTTGGCAAGCTGGTGCTGAATAACCGTTTTTCCGCTTCCGAAGGGTCCGGGAACGCATGCGGTTCCTCCCTTACCCAGGGGGAAGAATGCGTCGATGACTCTCTGGCCGGTAATAAGTGGTTCTTCGGGAGCTCTCTTCTCCGCTATAGGGCGAGGTTTTCTAACGGGCCAGTTATGGTACATCATTAATTCAACGGTTTCGCCGGATGGAGATTTCAGCTTCGTTATTACCGTATCGATATTGTACTTTCCCGGTTCAATCATCCAGGTGATTTCCCCGACCACCTCCGGCGGGATCATGACTCTGTGAGTTATCAGTTTCGTTTCGGGGACTTCGCCGAGGACTTCGCCGCCGGTTACTTTCTGGCCAACGACCGCTACAGGACTGAAATCCCATTCCTTATCATGATCCAGTCCCCTTATACTGATTCCTCTGGTTATCCAGTCACCGGCCTCTTCTCGGATTTTATCCAGGGGACGCTGGATCCCGTCGTATATAGCAGTGACAAGTCCCGGGCCCAGTTCAACCGATAGAGGTTTTCCTGTAGCCTGCACGACATCGCCCGGTTTAAGCCCTCCGGTTTCTTCGTAAACCTGAATCGATGCTTTATCTCCCTTTAACTCTATTATTTCGCCTATCAATCCGTAATCGGATACATATACAAGGTCGAACATCCTGGCTTGCTTCATTCCATCCGCAACAACCAGCGGACCCGCTATTTTATCTATTGTTCCCTTAATCATCCGTGCCTCCGGTGGGTTGCAGTTTTAACTCCTATCGTTTTTCATTTCTTGTCTTCTGACATAAGATCTACTCCGACCGCCCTTATGATAAGCTCCCTTATCGTATCCTCTCCCCGTTTCTGAGTCCCCTTAATTCCGGGAAGAACAACAACCGACGGAATTGCGGCTAGAACAGTTTCTTCTATCTGTTCCTGGAGACAGTCCATCATGTCTTCAGTTATCATGATAATGGAGGTTTTTTCCTTTACAAGCCTTGCGAACTCCGTACGGGCATCGGCTTCGTTCTCCGGGACTACCGTTTCCACGCCCAGGGCCCTGAATCCGAGTACCGAGTCGGTGTCTCCAAGAAATGCTATCTTACCCTCAGCCATCCCGCCTCCTATTCACGCGGTAGTCGCTTTGAAAGCCTGTCCTCGCTTACTCCTGCCGATTTTGCCGCAAGAAGTAACCTGAGATGGTTAATTTCCATTTCCCGTCTTATCACGAAAGCCGCCAGCGGCGACGGGCCGAAGACAGGGAATGCTCCTTTTTCAAGCAGTTCCAGTAATTTCCTGTCACATTCCCTTTCGAATCCGAAAAATGAACCATCCTCGAGAGCTTTCTCGAATGCAGCTCCGATTTGTTCAAATCCCGGAGTTTCCGCGATAAGCAAGGGCAACGTGTTACGCTGATAGGCTTCCTCGATTTCATCCTCAGTATGATAACCCCCCGGCAGCAGCATTTTACGAAGGAGCTGCCTGGGAACATCGTCAATGATGCATCTTCCGGCTGTGAGAAAATTCTTCTGTTCGAGGTTGGTCATAACGAATGTCCTGAATCCGTGATTTATATCAATGAGTTCATCACTTTCGACTGCGGCGGCAAGATGGTCCATTTTCCTGTCCACTTCCGCTTCACCCGCTCCCGGATTTTCAAGAAGTTCCTCAATTGTCCGAGAGAAAAGAGGTGGAAGCTCGTCCCTGGCTTCATCGGAGTTCACAGACTTCTTCAAAATCTCTGTATCTATCAGCCCTGGCCGTTCAACCTCTATTTCTTCCTCTGATCCCTCTCCTGAAAGGAGTTTTTTCCAGATATACCTTGCGTTTCTCACATCTCTTCGATGAAGGATTCCCCTTACGAGCCTTTTATCCTCGGAAAGTTCCAGCAGTTCATCTTCCGTCGTTTCCATAGCTTTGTTCAAGCAGTCCTCCATGGAGTGATACTGCATGAAACCGCCGTACCACGTGTCACCGAGAAGCCTCGTTGCCTCTTCCAGGTCTACCGATGACATGAGCATCTGCCACATGCGCCTGTCCAGAAGGGTTGTTTCTTCTCCGCTTATTCTGCCGTTGGCATAGATGAAACTGTCTCCCATGGATCAAGTCTTCTCAAGCTGAATGAGACCCGAAAGCTCCATAATCATATCCTCATGGGCAAGATCTGCTATCATGGGAAAAGTGCCGTTCTGGCTGATCTTCCCGGATTTGAAAATCACACCGCCGTTTTCGGAATGTCTTTCTTCGGAAAGGACGAATTCACGATCACTTCCCGAGTATTTCCCAAGGTATTCCGGAGTTATTCGTGATTCATCTACGGTGGATATTACAACTTCAATTTTTCCCTTCAGATCACAGCCCTCAAGAAGGGATGATATCATCATGAGATATTCGGAATCATCGGATGAAGCAAGGTTCCTTACCGCTTTACCGATTGCGTCATCCATCATCGCTCTTCTGGCGTTAAGAATCTTCCTGGCCGCTTCCCTGCGAACATGAAATTCTTTTCTTTTCAGTTCTTCCCTTATCCCGGATTCTATCTTTTCTTTATTTCTGTTGTGTCTTGCTTCCAGTTCTTCAGAGTGTTTCTTCAGAGCCGTGTTCTTTTCCTTCTCTGCCGATTCAATGACAGCCTCAGCTTTCTGGCTGGCATCTCCCTTTATTTTTGAAATAATCGCTTCGAGAGACATCTCCCCGTTACGCTCCAATACCCTGAAGCATGAGGAACGAAACAAGGAACCCCAGAATAGCGTAAAACTCTACGAAGACCGCAAGAATAAGGGATTTCGCGGAATCATCCGGCTGCTTTGCGGTCATCATTGCGCCGCCGGCGCATACTTTCCCCTGGTGAATTCCAGAGAACAGACCGGCAAGAGCTATTGGAATCCCGGCCGTGAATATCTGCCACGCGACAGGCATACTCATGTCCGGAGTAACTTTACCAAGCAAAAGGAAGGCTATCACAAAACCGTATATTCCCTGAGTTCCAGGCAATGCCGAAAGAAGAAGCAGTTTGCCGAATTTTCCCGGATCTACGCTCATCACACCCGTACTGGCCTGGGCCGCTATCCCGACGCCCACGGCTGATCCTATCCCCGCAAGTGCGCAGGCCAGAGCAATTCCCATGTATGCTACGAGTTGTTCCACTTATTGTCTCCCTTCACTCCTATAAGAGCTTTGTTATTAATTTCTTTTAATGTGCACATATTTCGGTTCGTATCTCAACGGTTTGAACGGTATTCCCGTTCCATCGTAGAATTTCCCGAAGAATTCAACAAACTGCAGCCTTGCTGTATGTATGAAACCGCTGAGCGCTGCCATCGCGAGGTTGAAAATATGCCCTCCAATAACGACAAGCGCAGCGAGTACAAACCCCAGTACAGGTATTCCAAGTTCACTTATCAGCATTCCGCCCATTGTATTAATTACCTGTGCTATGATGGCGCTCGAGAGCGCGAGGGCGAAAAGTCTTGAGTACGAAAGCACATCTCCCAAAAGGTTCACTATTCCGTACATCGCATAAGCTCCCAGGCCGATCTTACCGAATCCCGCCGCTTCTCGCCCTCCCATTATAAATATCAGAAGAGCTCCCATCGCAAGCATGTACATGAATATGCCGTCCAGTGGGCCGTTTACATTGTAAAGAGCTCCTTTCAGGAGGTAATGGTTGAAAAGCCATGGAAAAAGACCCGCCGTAGCAAGCAGCCACCCGGACTGGTCAACAACCGCCGCGAACTTCTCTCCCGCTTTCCATCTCTTCACAAGATTAACGACGATGCCTGCTGTCAGCTGCAGCAGCCCCAGCGCCAGAGTGAGGTAAAGGAACTGCTTTGATACTCCGAACCCGTCCTGCCCTGGTTGACCTGGCTGATATCCGGGAATCAGGCTGTTCAGAATGTTAGCCGGTGCCTGAAGGAATCCCGGCAGCTTATCGAAAGCGATACCGAACCAGCCTCCCAGGAAAACACCTACAAGAATGCTCGCCAAACCGCCCTGGAAAAGAAGCTGAAACAGCCTCGGGTTACCATGTCGCCTGCGGACAAGATACCACCCGACAGCGGAACCAATTGCAAGGGCTATTCCGTAACCTGCGTCTCCTATGCATATCCCGAAAAACAGCGCGTAGAAAGGCGCCATCAACGGAGTAGGGTCCGGATCATTTCTTGTAGGCTGTCCGTACATGTCGGTAAGTAATGTATATGGAGCTGCTGCTGTTTTTTCCGTCAATGGTGACGGTGGGATTTCTCCTTCAGAAGGTTCAATCTCTTCAACCGCTACTTCGCCTATCTTATCAAGACTTCTGGAGAAGTCTTCAAGATCCGCTGACCGTATCCAGGCCCTGAAAAGATATGCATGTGAACTGGAATGAGCGGATCTCGTTGCCTTAACACGTTCAAGAAGCAGTCCGGCGGCATCAAGAAGTGTGCGAAATTTCCCCAGGCCGGAAGCGAGTTTTACCGCTCTGTCATGAAGAGCTTTCATTCTTTTTCGAATAAGAACAATTTCGCTCTGAACCTCTTCTATCCGCTCAGATATCATTCCGGTTCGTGCCCCGAATTCCTGCTGCGAGAATCCCTGTTCGAAAAGTGCCTTCATTACCTCTTGTTCGACTGACTCATGAGTGACGGCAAGTACTTTCTCAATATTCTTGTCCTTCTGGATAATTACAAGTTGTAAAAGTGGGAAATCCTTCTCGAGAAGATGTGCTATTTCAATGGATTCCTTTTCAAGTATTCCCGCGGCTATCCTTATTCTACCTTTTCTTCGAATCTCTTCGAATGGCACAGGCATGTCTTTCCAGAACCGAAGGAATTCCTCTTCCTGCAGGAGTTCCTTCAGCGCTCCCTCCAGCTTGGCCTTCTGAACTGCAATAATCCAGGCTCTTTTTGCGTCTTCAAGCAGCCGTTTGTCTTCAAGAATAAGTAAAAGCTCTTTTTCCCCGATTGAAAGCGGAGATGATGGTGGGGGTGGAGCCCCATCAGCGGATTCCTCCATCAGGAAAAGGATCGCCTTTTCAAGACTGGAGATCTCTTCAATGAGATCATCTGTGTTCATACTGGCGGGTTTCAGGAAATTTTCCCATTCCGGCTCATGTATTTCAGACAGATCTATAAGATGAACATTCCCCGAGGATTCAATTTTATTGAGTACCATTTGCCTTTTCAGAGAATGGCACAGAATCTCTATCTTGGAAACAGCATCAAGGCTCATCAGGTTTTTCTCCCGCTTATCAGAATGTACTCTTTCAGTTGTTCTGTCGCGGCTTTCTCAAGGATATCGGAGCTTTCAGCAAGCTTTTGAAGCTTCTTCTCTGTTTCTGCGGTAAGGCTTTTTGCCAGTTCGTCCGTTTTTCTTTCAACTTCCGCCCGTTCCTTTTGTACAGTAGCCTTCAGCTGATCATCTTTTTCTTTGCTTTGCTCGTCCTGCAGATCAGGTATGGACATTCTTATTCTCTGGGCTTCCTTCTCAGCTTTTTCAAGTTCCAGCTGAGCCCTGTCTTCCTCCATGTGGAGTTCTCCCAGCTTAGACATTTAATACCAGCCTTTCGAATGATTCAACGGTTCCTTATTTACAAATCCTTAACAGGGTTATTTACCCGAATTTGTGCTATGCCTCCATAACAGAGTCTGTTGTGGATATTACTTATGAAACTACTTTAAGTGATTTTGTAATGTATTGAATATTAACCATTTATAAGGTTTTCCACAGTATACTGAACTTTTCCACATTTTCCACATTAAGACTCTGAACCGTTGCCACGACTCATCTTGCATGATCCCTCGAAGAAAACCCCATCCTCTATTACCAGAGAACGAGTAAAAATGTCTCCTTCAAGTCTTGAGCCACTCTGGAGTTCCAGCTGTTGTTCGGCTTTGACCGTCCCCTGGATCCTTCCGCCTATCACAGCCTGACTTACGGTTACATCTCCGGTTATTACACCTTCTCGTCCAACGGTCAGTGTTCCCGAAACAATAACCTCTCCATCAACTGTACCGTCAATTCTAAGACCACCATCTACTTTGACGGAACCCTTGCATTGGCTTCCGGAACCAAGAATAGAGTCCATTGTTGAGGATAATTCATTTTTAGACATATTGTTAGATTTCCTCTTTTCTGCTACTGTTCAAGCGAATCCTCCTGTGTGGAGATAAGTGAAGTGATGTTTTCCAGCCTTTGTCTGAATTCATGAAGCCGCTGTATTTCGTATTCCATGCTCTCCAGTCTGGATTCAATATTCCTTCTCAAGGCTAAAGAATCCCGCAGCTGAGAAATTTCTCCTTCCAGCCTCGCTGTTTCACCGGTATTGATCAAACCGTATGCTACGATTATCGCAGCTGTCGACACAAGCAGTACGAACAGTGCCATAAGAATCCTGGTAAGATAGAGTTTCCATCCAATTATATTAAACTGGCGAAGCGTTTTCCCTGTATTGGAAATAAACGTTGCCGTAAAGCCTTTTTCGGGCATTTACACCTGCCTGTTCCTCTGCCGCATGCAGTATACTACGCTGAAGAGTTCTTGTTTGTCAACAAACTCGAGCATTATCAAAGCCTTTCGAACATATTCCGGATACTATTCCCGTTCATCCCTATACCTATCGATGCCATCAGTAGAATTCTTAGCTTATGCCCCTGCATGTCACCGGCAAGAATTGCTCCTTTCTTTTCAAGGTCAGCTCCTCCGCCGGTGTAATTGTATACTCCAAGCACTCTTCCAATATAGCATCTGCTTGTTATACATACTATCATTCCCTTCTCAACTGCATACTGCACAGCACTGGAAACATCGGTCGGAACATTACCTCTTCCAAAGGCTTCTACCACAAGCGCATCGTCGCCGCACTCAACGCTGTATCTGATTTCCCTTGCTCCCATTCCTGCTGCAATTCTGACCAGTCCTACCTTCGAATTCAGCTTCAGTTTACATTCCGGAAGCTGGATTCTCCAAATTGGTTTTCGATGCAGCAGAACACGGTCCTGGTCAACAAAACCGAGTGGACCGTATCCAGGTGATGCAAAACTGCTTACATTACTGGTATATGTTTTTGTTACCCTGCCGGCGGAATGAATCTCATCGTTAAGAACTACAGTAACTCCCAATTCATGAACTTCATGCTTTGAGGCAGTGAGCAGCGCCCCCCTTACATTTCTCGGTCCGTCAACACCCATTTCGGCCTTACTTCTCATGGCAGCTGTAAAGACAACAGGAATCGTACCCTTGAGATAAATATCTGCCATAAAAGCAGTTTCCTCAAGAGTATCTGTGCCGTGCGTGATAACAATCCCGTGATATTTTCCACTTGAGGACATCTCCTCAAGTTTCAGGCACAGTTTTAACATTATCTCAGGGGTAATTTGCGGGCTTGGAATGCTGCAGAATCTGATATGTTCAACTTTTACGCCGGGAGGAACCACTTCACCATCTATTGGAAGAGGGTTATGATGATCGGAAATGTCAAGTCCGCGATGGCCCGGAAGCATTTCTATTGTTCCCCCGGTGGAAACTATGGCTATGTTTTTGTGGTACTCTCTTTGAAAGCTAGATGTAGCGTATGCCGTCATTGTGCCCTGTTACACTGTTTCCTGTTATTCGAATAAGTTTCGTTTTAAGTTTGTCAGGCCTGTCTGCGAGTGATCTTATATATAGCCTTGCCTTGCCGTTGCTCCATAGTCTGTCTATCATCTGTATGAGTTCGCTGTCTCTGCTGACAGCTTCCAGCAATGGCTGATGCGCCTCTACAAGTGTAAGAAGATCCGATCGTGACGAATCCTGCGTCCATTTGATAAGAATCGCAACAGTGTTCGCGTTGTCTCTGTACTTGCGGCGCATACCAAGGCTTATAGCTCCGGCTTCCGGCGCGGATACCGCACCTGTTCTGGTTCCTATTTCAAGGAAGAACTGCGCCACCGTTTCCACTGCATCTCTTGCAGCCTCGAGTTCTGACGTAGATTGAACCGAATCCGGATTGAAGATCCATAAATGTTCAAGAACGGATCTTGCTGATTTAATCTCGCTGGGTTTACGCTTCATGATCTCACTTTCAAGCGCGGCGAAAATCCTTCCGAAATTTTTCATGAACAGTATCTGCTGCTGTGCGGATTTTTCTCTTGAAATCCTGTCAAAAAGCCGGATGGAGATTTTCCTGCCGGGGATATAACCGGCAACAGATTCTGCTGCTTTCCTTGTTGCTTTTCTCAGCCACATCAGTTTGTAGACATTTTTGTCAAGATTCTTTGTAGCGATATCAACTGTCATCTTCCTGCCGCCTTCGTTTTTTGACAGTGACTTCTCAAAGGCGTTAAGGACTATTCCGGGTTTAAAATCATCATCGGTTCCAAGATATCCGATTATATCTACAAAATCATTTATCATCTGTTCAATTTTTTCAAGACTCTTCTTGTCATCACACAAAATTATCATATCCAGAAGAACGTTCTCAATTGTGGAAAATACACTTTTCCGCCAATGTCTGCATGCATTCTGACCGGGGGGACATGTCTGTTCCTGGAAGAAGCTCGAGACTTTTTCTGGAATTTCCACTTCTGAATCATTATCTCCGTTTTCAAGTACCCTGAAGATATCAATGATATCGCTGCCTTCCGCTATTTTTCTGAGTTTCTCTATTTCATTGCGGGAATTTTCATTATCAGTATTGGATGAAATCAGATCTCTGCACCCGTTTTCAATAAAACCCTCTATGAGTTTTCGCCCCTCCCGGAGTAGTATCTGACGGTAGAGTGGCTTACTGGTAAGCATTTGAATCGATTCAAGTATATCTTTCTCAATTGCTGATGAAGCATCCCTGATGTCCCGCCAGTTCGACATAAGATTATGAGCATCAAATTTCTTTTCGAATTCTGTGAAGGGAGTATCGTCGTTCAATTTCCTGGCGAATTCGTTTATCAGTTCCGTCTCCAGCCTGCGGGATATCCATGAAAGAAAATCCGCTCCGGCAGGTTCTCCGTGTTTTGAGGCTACCGAAAGCTCCGATACCTCTCTTAGATATGGAATAAGAACATCAGGTTTATCGGAGATAAGCTCTGTCGCAAGGGGTATTGTCTTGCCGAAAAACAGAGAAGCGGTCTTCAGTTGCCACAATGCTACATTACTGTCTTCCGTTTCCTTTGAGGGAATGATAGTATCTATCATCTGTCTCATGAAGACCCCGGTTATTCTTTCTCCTATGTCCGGGTGTTCAACCAGTGTTTTCACGAATGCCGTAAGCCCGTAGGAAAGGAATTTACTGAAGATCCTGTGTCCTGTTTTTTCTATCCATACCGCCTGCTGGGAAAGTATTTCGCAAAGCATTCTTGAGGAGTAGATAAGATCGTTGGCCTTCTTCTCTTCAATACCTGGAATCCTGAGCAGGTTCTCCATTGTTTTTTTAAGCGCTTTACTCCTGTCCTCTGCCCTGAAAAGCTTTCCTAGAAGGGTTGTTTCCTCTCTTCGGAGCTGTTCTATGCTCATATCTCTGTTATAAGTAGAGACAGCCGTTGAAATGAGTTCGGTGAATACAGAGTCTTCCGTATCCTTTTCCTGCAGAAGAGGAGCCATTACTTTATCCATGAATCTTCCTCTGAGTTCTACCTTTTTTATCTTGCCCAGTGTACGAACGATAATCTGCACAGAATCCAGTGATTCCTCGGCGAGTGGTGTAAGCCAGTCTGTCTGTTCTCCTTCCAGTAGTCTGTTCCTGTAATTTTCATTAAACAGATCAAGTATACTGGTAAATATCTCGCTTTTTGAAATAATATCCTGAAATCGTGCATTCTTAACCGCTCGAAGTAGAAGTATTAGTGAAGGCAGTAATTTATCAAGGTTTATCTTTACATTTTCCAGGTAATTTTTCATGGATTCTATCGCTGTTTCCGGGTCATCGAGTTTCAATATCGAGTCCATCAGTCTTCCAACAGAATTAATCACCCGCCTTGTTTCTGATTTGCTGGTCTTTCCCTCAAGAAACCGAAACGCTATTGGAATGTAATCAAGGAAATAATGAGTTTGATTGTTCTTCAGATAATCGTTTCCACTTCTTTCGTGGGCAAGCCTTGATATCATGATTATCAGATGATTGTCATTTGTCTTTTCTGCTATTGAATAAACTTCGCGGAAACAATTGTATAATGCATTGCCTGCTCCCGCGAAAAGCATTATTTCTGTGATTGCTCTTCCATATTCCATACTGGACGCGCTATCGGTGACTTCAAGATCCATTATTTCCAGGTTTATGTCTCTCTCAGCTCTTCTTTTGAGGGCTTCAATTGCCTGGTCGGAAAGCTTTTCGATAACTTCGTGCATTTCCTGTTCTGTAAGATAGCCCTCGATATCATTAATAACGTCTTGTATTGCGTCTTCTATCAACGCATGCAGTTCTTCCGCGTCTTCCAGCTTTCCAAGAAAACCCGAAAGGGTACGAATGGCTTCCATCTGTACGGAGAATCCCCTCATTTTCCTGTAAAGTGATTCCCCGTTCCTTCCCACCGACCTCCATACGGGAAGGTCATCCTCTGCAAGAAGATACCATCCTGTCTCAACCGCGAAATCAACAAGGGACTCATGCACAACAATCTGGGAGTCTTTCATTATCTCGTTTGCTCTGGAAAGAGCCCTTATAACATTTCCCCCGCCTATTCTTGCCCTTTCAAGCATAAAACCGAACCGCTGAGGCCATTGTATGCCTTTCTGAATCAGGTTCTCGGCAAGAGAAAGGTCTCCTGGTGCTTCCGAAAGAACAAGAAATACCTTGTACAACAATGATATAAGGTCATCGAAGACAAGCCCCGTGCTGGGGCCGATTTGATTCCATACCCAGCCAAGATGAAAAAATTCCTGAACTGCGACAACCGCCGCATCCGACGGGAGATTGGTAAGAGCCGCGAACCATTTGACTGCTGCGTCTTCCATAACCGGAGGGGGTGTGTGCATATTCGAGAGGTTTTCAATCAATTTATCTACATCTTTATCTTTTATTGTTACAAGCAGAAATGCAAGAGCTTCCCCGGCGGCTTTCCATTCTCCGGAAAAAAGAGGAATGGACATTACCCTGTTTTTTGTTTCGGGGGATATAACGGATGTATCAAGTTTCTTCTCTGGAAGACTGAAGCCTTTACCAATTTCGGGAGGTTTCATGGAACGAAGTTGATTCTCGCGGCTCCATGCTTCGATAATCGTTACAACTTTTTGAACGTCTATTCTGATTCTCCCTGTTCAATATCATCATTTCCCTGAGGAACAATAGCCGAATCGACCACTCTGTCATCTTCAGGCAGTTTCATCAGCCTGACTCCCATCGTATTCCGTCCCATCTCCCTTACCTGTTCAACTGGAAGCCGTATTATCATTCCAAGCGCGGAAATAAGGATTAGCTCATCTTCTTCGGAAACCTGCATTATTGAAATGACAGGACCGTTTCTATCGATGTTGCGGATATTTATAATTCCTCCGCTTCCCCTGTGGGTAAGCCTGTATTCCTCAGTTGAGGTTCTTTTGCCATATCCGCCCTCAGTTACAGTAAGCAGGCTTCCGGGGTTTTCCATGACAACCATCCCCACCAGACTGTCGTCCTTATGAACCCTGACGCCTTTCACTCCTCTTGTATGCCTTCCGGTAGCGCGGATTTCCTTCTCGGAAAATTTGTTGGCCTTCCCGTTTGAAAGGGCAAGGAATATCATGCATTTTCCGTTCGTAATGGCAGCGGAGACTAATTCGGCATTGTCATCAAGCTTGATTGCCCATATTCCATTTTTCCTTGGATGACTGTAACTGGAAAGAGTTGTTTTCTTAACGAGTCCGTTGCTCGTTGACATAAGTATGAACCTGTTTTCATCGAATTCCTTTACACAGACGTTGGCAACTGGCCGTTCATCAGGTTCAAGGTCCAATAGATTTACTATAGCTTTTCCTTTGCTGGTGCGGCCCGCTTCAGGTACCCTGTAAACTTTTAGCCAGTAGCATCTTCCCTGGTTGGTAAAGAACAGAATGTAACTGTGATTGGAAGCTATGAATATCTGATCCAGAGCATCTTCCTCTCTGGTTTTTGCTCCGGTAATACCCTTACCGCCTCTGTGCTGGCTCTTGTACGTATCAATTGAGAGCCTTTTTATATATCCTTCCCTCGATACAGTTATTGCCATTTCGTCGTCCGGTATAAGATCTTCTATGTCTATTTCCCCCGGGGCGTACTGTTCTATTTTCGTTCCGCGTTCTTTGCCGAATTCCCGGGCTACTTCCTTAAGTTCATCTGAAACAACCTGCATCCTCTTTGATCTACTGGTAGCAAGTTCTCTTAGCTCTGCAAGAAGAATTCTAAGTTCCTCGTATTCGTTCTCAAGTTCCTCGCGCTCAAGTCCTGTAAGCCTTCTAAGTCGCATATCAAGTATTGCCTGTGCCTGAATTTCCGAAAAACCGAATTTCTCCATAAGCTCCGGTTTGGCTTCGTCGCTGCTGTCGGATTCTCTAATAACCTTTATGACTTCATCGATTATGTCCTGTGCCTTAAGCAGACCTTCAACTATGTGCGTTCTGGCTTCAGCCTTCGAAAGGTCAAATGCGATTCTTTTTTCTATGACATCGTGCCTGTGTTCTATATAGTAATCCAGGAATTCGCGGAGTTTTAGCCTGAGTGGCCTTCCGTCGCATAGAGCAAGACAGTTCGCGCCGAATGTTTTCGCAAGACTCGTATGTTTGTAAAGCTGGTTAAGGACTACTTCCGTAAGTACATCCTTCTTCAGCTCTATAACGATGCGCATGCCCTCTCTATCGGATTCATCTCTGAGGTCGGCTATCGTTACTATTTTCTTCTGCTTGACAAGATCGGCTATGTTTTCAATCAGTTTCGTTTTGTTTACCTGATAGGGGATCTCTGTAACTATTATCGCTTCCCTGCCCCTTGGCGTTTCTTCTATATTGATCCTGCCACGAACACGGACGGACCCTTTTCCGGTTCTGAAATAATCACTGATACCCTTTGTACCCATGATAATTCCGCCGGTAGGAAAATCCGGCCCCTTGATTATGCTGAAAAGCTCTTCGTCGGCAGTATCTGGATTATCAATGATACTGCAGCATGCCTCTACTACTTCCCGCAAATTATGGGGCGGTATGTTCGTAGCCATACCGACAGCTATTCCGGACGAACCGTTGACCAGAAGATTGGGTATCCCGGAGGGAAGAACAGACGGTTCTTTCAGGCGGGCATCGAAATTGGGAACCATATCAACGGTTTCTTTATCGATATCCTGAAGCATTTCCTCGCCCAGCTTCGCCATCCTGGCTTCCGTATACCTGTATGCAGCTGCCGGATCGCCGTCAATTGAACCGAAGTTTCCCTGTCCATCAACCAGGGGATGAAGGAGAGAAAAATCCTGTGCCATTCTAACCATAGCATCGTAGACCGCTGAATCCCCATGGGGATGGTATTTGCCGAGAACGTTGCCCACTACCGTTGCTGATTTTCTGTACGCGCGTTTGTGGGTTAGTTTCTGCTCGTACATCGAATAAAGAATTCTTCTGTGTACCGGTTTCAGGCCGTCCCTGACGTCCGGCAGTGCCCTTGAAACGATAACGCTCATGGAATAGTCCATATAGGAACGCTTCATTTCCTCTTCTATATCAATTACATCTGGTTTGGTTATTTGACTTCTGCTCAACTGATCTCCTTCGAACCTTTCGGTCATACTGAAGTTCTTTCTACTTCTTTATCAGGCATACTAGACATCCAGATTGATTACATCGGCTGCGTGCCGCTGTATGAATTCGCGCCTTGGTTCAACATCATCACCCATAAGAACAGAAAATATGTGACTGGCCTCCATGGCGCTTTCAAGCCTGACCTTAAGAAGAATCCGCCTTTCGGGATCCATCGTTGTTGCCCAAAGCTGTTCAGGATTCATTTCACCGAGCCCTTTGTACCTCTGCATTGAAATTCCTTTTGAGCCTAATTCACTTACTATGCTCTTTCTTTCTTTTTCATTGTATGCGTATCGTTTGGTGTTCCCCTTCCTGATAAGGTACAGCGGAGGCTGGGCGATGTACACATATCCTTTTTCTATCAGCTCAAGCATATGCCTGTAAAAGAAAGTAAGCAGCAGTGTTCTTATGTGAGAACCGTCAACGTCAGCGTCGGTCATTATTATAACTTTATGGTATCGCAGGCTGTCTATATTGAAGTCTTCTTCGATACCGGTTCCGGCAGCAGTGATGATGGTTCTGATTTCATTGTTCTTGAGGACCTTTGCAAGTTGTGCCTTTTCGACATTGATTATCTTTCCTCTGAGGGGAAGGATAGCCTGGAAATGCCTGTTACGTCCCTGTTTAGCTGAACCTCCCGCTGAATTACCCTCTACGATGAAAAGTTCTGCTTCCTCAGGGTTGTTCACGGAGCAATCGGCAAGTTTTCCGGGAAGGGCTGCTGTTTCAAGAGCTGATTTCCTTCTTGTAAGCTCCCTTGCTTTCTTTGCCGCCTGGCGGGAGCTGTTATTAACGATGCATTTCTGAATTAGCTTCCTTGCTATCGAGGGATTTTCCTCAAGAAACGTTGACAGTCCCTTGCTTACATGTGAAAGTACAGCCCCCTGAACTTTTCTGTTGCCAAGCCTGGTTTTTGTCTGACCCTCAAATTGAGGATCACGGATTTTTACACTGATTACAGCTGCCAGCCCCTCTCTTACATCGCTCCCGGAAAAAGAGTCTTCCTTACGGTTGAACATGTTATTCTGCATGGCATATTCGTTGAGTGTTCTTGTAAGAGCCGATTTCATTCCGGAAAGGTGTGTCCCTCCGTCAATGGTATTGATATTGTTCACAAAGGAAAATATGTCCTCCTGGAAAGCCTTGTTGTACTGAAGCGCTACATCAACAATTATCAGTCCCTCTTCTTCAAGATCAAACTCTCCGCTGATTCTCACAGGGTCATGAAGAGGTGCATTTGCTTCGTTTACATATGCCACGAATGAGCTAAGGCCCCCTTCGAAACAGAAAACCTCTTCTCTTTCCTTATTCTCACGTGTTTTGTCGGTAATACTCAATTTCAATCCATTGTTCAGATAAGCAAGTTCCCTCATTCTTCCGGAAAGTGTCTCGAAATTCATATTTGATGTCTCGAAAATTTCCTCGTAATCAGGTTTGAATCTTATCCTGGTCCCTCTGAGATCAGTTTTACCGATCTTCTCCTGGTTTCCTTTTGATTCACCTCGTTGAAAACTTTGTCTGTAGATAGTTCCATTTTTATGAACCTCAACGGTTAACCATTCCGACAATGCGTTGACTACACTTACACCAACGCCATGGAGGCCTCCCGATGTCTTGTAAGCTTCATTATCGAATTTACCGCCGGCGTGAAGAGTGGTCATTACAACTTCAAGAGCGGATTTTCCACTTTGATGCATTTCTACCGGAATTCCACGCCCGTTATCGTTAACCGAGATCGATCCATCGTTGTGAAGAACAACCTCTATCGATGTACAAAATCCTGATTGCGCTTCATCAACACTATTATCAACAACTTCCCAGACCAGGTGGTGAAGACCCGTCTGTGAAGTAGAGCCGATATACATGCTGGGTCTTTTTCTGACATGTTCAATGCCTTTTAGAACTTTTATCGAATTCGCGTCATATTTTTCAGTATTCCCGGTCAAATTAAATTACCTTCCTTTTTTCCCCGCTAAACTTTTTTGATATCTGTAAAGAGTTCTTCATGCCATACTGAATTTAGTTTTTTCAGTATATCCTTTTTCCTCAATCCTATTTCCATTGAAGCGGCAGGATGTTTTATACGCAGCAGCAATATTGATCCATCGTAACCTACCGGATTAGTATAAGCCGCAAGTTCCTTTCCAACGATATCTTCCCACAGCATTACCGCCTTGTTCCTTTTCTGATAATCATCTGGCTTATAATCACCAAGAACTTCGTTTATCAGACCGTCGATTTTTCGCAAGGTTTAAGTTATCCCAAACTATTCTTCTATTATTTTTGACAGCTTTACCGGCATTATGAGAGCAAGATAGAAATCAATTCCTTCCGTTTCTTCAGCGTCATTCAATACAACGGCAGTATTGCTGTCCTTCATTTTCATAACTATCCTTTCACAGCTCATATTGCGAAGGATTTCCATAAGAAATATACCATTGAAACCGATCTGGAATGGGTTGCCATCAAATTCAGCATCAAGTTCCTCGTGTGCTTCTCCGGCATCAGCACTCTCCGCATGAATCAGAACTTTATTTTTTTCAAGTGAGAATTTTATCTGATGTGTAGAAGGATTTGCCATAGTTTTTACTCTTCTTAAAACAGAAATCATATCCAGCCTGTTTGTGATAAGAAGACAGTCGTTATCATCCGGAATTACTTTTCTGTACGGAGGGTATTCACCATCTATGGTCCTGCTGAAAATTATGGTATCATCAAATTCAAACGATATCTGAGATCCTTTATACCTTATGAGAACATCACCATCTGTGGATAATTTCGCGAAAAGATTCAAAGCTTTCTGTGTAACGAGAGCATGAATGTTTACCTGCGAAGGCATACTGCCAAGGGTTATACAGCTAAGCCTGTGCCCATCGGTTGCAACCATTTCAAAACCGTTTTCACCAATATCAAGAAGGGCTCCGTTAAGTGTTGCCCTGTAATCGTCCTTCGCAACAGCGTAAGAAGTTTTTCTTATCGCGTCGGAAAGAACATCTACAGGAACAGTTACCGGTTCAACACCACTTTTTGAAGGAAGTGACGGGAACTGCTCACTCGAGTTGCCACTTAAAGAAAACGAACCTTTTCCACAATTTATCGATATTCTATTTCCGGTACCGCTGAAACGCACATCTTCTTCCGGAAGCTCTCTAACTATTTCATGAAGCTTTTTTCCGGGAAGCGTGATTGAACCGGAAGTAGTCACCGATGCAGGAATTGTTGTAATAACCGTTGTGTCCAGATCGGTAGCGGACAAGCGTAAAGTGTCTCCTTCAGTTTCAAGAAGCACGTTTGTAAGATATGGTAAACTACTTCTTGTGGGTAGAGCGGTTGCGACACAATTCAAACCTTTAAGCAAGTCGGAATGGTTGACAAGAAGTTTAATCATGAGATTTCCTCCAGCTTTATAAATAGAATAGTTAGAGAGCAATAATAATAGTTATTATACATGTGGATATGTGGACATGTCACATGAGGAAAAGCGAAGAGGAATTTGTGAGTGTTGAAAAGTTGTGGATAATGATATTGTGGGAAAAGACTTTTGAACATCATGGAAAATTGAACGATCAGGAAAATAAGTTCTGCACAAAAATAGAAGTTGGGTTTACTGGTGTTAGATGGAAATAAGTTTTCTCTTTATTTCCTCGATTTTGCTATTAAGATTCGGATCATTTTGCTTGAGTTCTTCTATTCTGTCAATGGAGTTAAGAACTGTGGAATGATCCCTGCCTGAGAAAAAGGAACCTATATCCTTAAGAGACAAAGAAGTAAGTTCTCTGATAAGTGACATGGCAACCTGTCTTGGTACAAGAATACTCCTCTTTCTCTGTTTTCCCTTCAACTGGCTTGGAGAAACATCAAAACTCTCGGCAACCACAGAAGCGATATTACCAGCAGTCAGTCTTCTTGTTATTGTTCCGAGTGAGGAACTGATTTCTTTCTGTGCAAGATTCATGTCCACACTGCATCCTGTAAGTCTGGACATGGCAGCAAGCCTGTGAATTACACCTGAGAGTTGTCTTACGTTTTTCCTTATTGAAGACGCTATATAATCAAGAACATCGTGACTTACATCAAGTTCTTCATCTTTGACAAGAAGCTGGAGTATGGCCAGACGTGTTTCGTATTCGGGAGGTTTTATATCGGCGACAAGCCCCCATTGGAAACGGCTTATCAGTCTTTCAGGCAGATCCTGAAGTTCGTGTGGTGGTCTATCAGATGTAAGAACAATCTGTTTACCATGCTGGTGCAGTTCGTTGAAACGGTGAAAAAACGCTTCCTGAGTCTCAACCTTGCCCTTAAGAAACTGAATATCATCAAGGAGAAGATAGTCAATACCCTGAAAAAGTTTCCTGAATTTTGTGTAGTCATTCTGAATTACACCTTTTATAAAAGTTTCAACAAGGAGTTCAGTTGAAAGGTAACTGAAAGTTTTCTTAGGATCATCCTTTCTAAGATGATGCGCTATGGCCTGGATAAGATGTGTTTTTCCAAGACCTACTCCGCCGTAAATGAAAAGAGGGTTATAGGTTGTTGAATCGATATCGCGGCTTACAGCAAGCGCGCCAGCATGGGCAAGCTGGTTGTTGGGGCCGACAATGAAATGTTCAAAGGTGTAATTTGATCGAAGAAAAGTTGAATCTGAGGAAGAAACGCTGTTTGATGAAATCCTCTCAGTTGTGGAAGGACCAGCTTTAGCAGGATTTCCTACAAACTGAAGAGCGAGTTCGTTAATTCCGGATATATCACGGACAATATCTTCAAGCATATTGCCGAAACGTGATTTAGCATGTCCAGCAACGAAAGAATTTCTGAATCTTATAACAAGACGGGTTCCATTGATGTCTTCGTAGGATGAATTTTTAAGCCATGCGTCAAATTCGGTAGATTCGAGATTCTTTTCAGCCTCATTAAGACAGCTGATCCATAATTCGGAAGGATTGAAAGATTCCATATGCATTCCAATCAATAACTGTAGCTTAAGATAAAGGCTCGCAGTAAAAAGCGTTGTTTATCCACAGAGATATCCACAGCGATAGAAACAGGTAAATAAGTGACATTAAAGAAATTAGACAATAAACAAACATATAGTAAAGAAGAGATGTTGATAACCTCTGAACATGCAAATGGAGTTGTCCCAAATACTTGACATAAATGATTATATTGGCTAGCTTTCACAATCGTTGACTCCAGAGAATGATATTTACTGACTATTGAAACTGATGCAATAATCACGCCTTCGTCAAGGCGAGTATTCGGGAAAGAGTGATTCTTAATGAAAAGAACATACCAGCCAAGCAAACTGTCGAAAGTAAGAAGACACGGATTCAGGAAAAGAATGTCGACGAAAAGCGGCAGAAGAACGATAAATGCAAGGAGAAGAAAGGGTAGAAAAAGATTGATACCCTGACAGAAACTGGGAGAACCCTGAAAAAGGCAGGCCAGTTCAGAAGGGTTTTCAGAACTGGTAATGCTTTCAGGGGTGTTTCATTCAGGGCGGTTTACGTAAAGAATACCCTGGGATTTATTCGCCTGGGGTTTTCTCTTTCCGCAAAAAGTGGAAACGCGGTAAGAAGAAATCTGATTAGAAGAAGGATAAAAGGGCTGGCAAATGAAAAAAGAAACATGGTGGGAGCGGACATAGTTATATTACCGGCAGGGAAACTGAAGGATGCAAAATGGCCGGAAATACGTGATGAATTTGGAAAACTGATATCAATAATAGGAAACAATTCCTGCTGAAACATGTCAAAGCCAATGAGTAAAAAAGACGGTAGGTTAAAAGAAATAACAGAGTCTTTGCTCATAGGTACAATAAGAGGATACAGGAAGTTCATATCACCAATGTTTCCGTCAAGCTGCATATACAAACCGACATGCAGCGTTTATGCGGAAACTGCAATAGGGAGATACGGAATATTGAAGGGATCAAAACTGGCGATACTGCGTATACTCAGATGCCATCCATTCAGAAATGGCGGATATGACCCTGTACCCGATAAATGGGAGAATCGTAAATGAGTGATCAGAAAAGACTTCTATTGGCAGCCGCATTGATGGCGGTAGTACTGTTTGTAAGCTGGCAGTTTATGGGAAAAACAACAACTAATGACAGTGCAGAAAGCACGGTACAGACAGTACCGCAGATTTCACAGGAACAGCAAACGATTGAGGAAGATGAACATACGGTCGAAATAGTACAGGACAGTTTACAATCTGATTCATCAGGCAAGAAAGATATAACAGAAGAATTGCCCGATGAAAGAGTAATTACAGTAATAATATTCGATGAAACTAATGAAATCGTAGAAGCGGAGATATCAACAGAAGGCGGCACTGTAACCAGCTGGAAACTTCTTCAGTACGAAGATATGCCAGGTGTCGAATCTGATGGGTGTGTAAATTTTAACGGGAACAGTTGGATAAGGAACAGTACTGATTACGAAACTTCATCGAGCGATACGATTGTTGTAAGCGAAAACCCGGAAACATTAGTGTTCAGTGATCCGTCAGGTGGAGGAGAGATACGATACACATTCACGCCGGGTAGATACGGATTTTTACTGGAAACAGACAATAGTGATGAAATAACAGTACTGAACTCAGGGATATTACCGGTAAGTGAGACAAATTCGAATGTTTCAAGATATTTCAAAGCACAGTGGAATGCGGAAAAGGTAAAAGATAGAAAATCCAGTAGCATTACTGAGAATGTGCAAATAGGGAACGTTGAATGGATAGCTTCCAGGTCACAGTACTTCGCGGTTATAATGATGCCTCAATCCTATGAAAGGGCATACGGTTACCTTTACACAACAGACGAAGATGAATCACCGTCCATTGGGCTGCAGGATGCAAAAATATTCGTTTACGCAGGACCTCTGGATTATGGAAGACTAAGATCCCTGGGTAGAGACACAAGCAGACTTGTTGATTTTGGTTGGCCGATAATAAGAGATATCGGAAGGCTTCTTTATTGGTTCTGTACATCGGTAATATCATTTGTCGGCAACTGGGGCATTAAGATCGTACTGATGGCTGTAGTGCTGAAGCTTGTTCTCATGCCGCTTACCTCGAAGAGTTTCAAATCAATGGCAAAACTGAAGCAGGTACAGCCAAAGATGAAAGAACTGCAGACGAAGTACAAAAGCGATCCCAAAGCACTGCAGAGCGCAATGCAGAAACTTTACAGGGAAGAGGGTGTTAACCCGCTGGGAGGCTGCCTTCCAATGCTGATGCAGATGCCGGTTTTCTTCGCACTTTATCGAGTACTGGCGAATTCAGTGCAGTTAAGGGGAGCGCCGTTCATGTTATGGATAAATGACCTTTCAAAACCGGAAATACTTATATCCTTCCCGTCACCCATTCTTGGGCTTCACGGCATAGGGATTCTTGCTCTGATGATGGGTATAGCGATGTTCGTGCAGCAGAAGATGACAATGACGGATCAGAGCCAGAAGGGCATGATGTACATGATGCCCATTTTCATGACATTCCTCTTCATGAGATTCCCCGCAGGACTTACTCTTTACTGGTTTACAAACAACCTGCTTACAATATGGCAGCAGCAGCTTATTAAGAACAAACTGGAGGCGGAGCAGGGCTGAAGCTGAACTGAAAAATGCCTAAAAAGGAAAAATCAAAAAGAGATAAAGAATCTGCTGAAATTATCTGCGCATTAGCAACCCCCGAGGGAACTTCCGCCTTATCAGTAATAAGACTGAGCGGTAAGGGATCTTTCGAGATTGTTGAAAAAGCAATGTCACTCGAAAGATACCGACTGAGAGGAATGAGAAGGAAAGTCGGTAACGTAACTGAAAACGGAAGACCAATTGATGAAGTTGTCGCCATCTCGTGGCCGGAGGGAAGAAGTTTCACCGGAGAGGAAATGGTAGAGATTACATGTCACGGGATTCCTTCGTCGGTAAGAGAAATAATTGAGCTGCTGATAAGGAAAGGGGCAAGGAGGGCGGAACCGGGGGAATTTACAAGAAGAGCGTTCGTTAACGGAAAAATGAACGCGGTACAGGTTATAGCTCTTGCGGCATCATGGGATACGGAGAAGGATACAAAGCAATCAGCGGGAGACACTGTAAACCAATGCAGAAAGATGCTGAGGGAAATAGAAAGAACAAGAGAACTGGTTGAAGGCAATATAGAATTCGGTGACATTCATCTTGAAGTTGACAAAGAAGAAATAGAGAATGCTTTCAGCGAGCTGGTTACAAAAGCGGAGGAATTCAAAGGAAGAACCGTATCACTTGAAAAGAAGCAGAGAGTCATGATAATGGGTCCGGCAAACTCAGGGAAATCAACACTGTTCAATGTATTGACTGGAAAAAAAGCGGCGCTTGTATCCGACGAACCGGGAACAACAAGAGATGGTTCAACAGGTTTTGTAGAAATAGAGGGAAGAAGAATTCAGCTCTGCGATACGGCGGGTACAGATGGATTAGGATTGGACAAAACAGCATCGGAATCTGTTATTAATGGGCTTGAAGGAACTGACAGAGTAATCTGGATGTCAGAAGGAGGAAGAATACCACCGGATGACAGGGTAAGGAAAAAGACCAGGGAAATAATAGAAATAGAAGCAAAAAGTGATATCAATGAAAGAAAAGACAAAAGCGAACTGCTAAGAGTTTCATCGCTAACCGAAGAGGGAATGGAGGAACTGAGAAAACTAATCTCAGAATTTCCCGGAAGCATGTCTTTATCAGGTGTAGCGAAAAGAATTGAAGAAGGAATTAAAGAAGCGATGGAATACTTGTCTTCAAACGAGTACGACATGGCAGCAGAGCTTCTTAAAGAAGCCGAAATAGAGATGAGACGATTGCTTGGTAAAGGGGAAAACATCCAGTTAAGTGTGGAAAGAGCTCTTGCCGGTATGTGCGTGGGTAAATGAAGGAAGAATACGATGTAATTGTTGTGGGTGGTGGACATGCGGGAATAGAAGCGGCGCTTGCAGCAGGAAGAATTGGCTGCAGCGTCCTTTTGATATCAGCAAAAAAGAGCAGAATAGGAGAGATGTCATGCAACCCGGCAATAGGAGGAATTGCAAAAGGTACAATAGTACGTGAAATTGACGCAATGGATGGCTCAATGGCGAAAACAGCCGATGCCACGAGATTGCAGTTCAGAATGCTTAATAGAAAAAAAGGGCCGGCTGTATGGGGGCCTCGGGTTCAGTCGGATGCAGATGCCTACGCCAGGGAACAGCAGAGATACCTTGGTGGAAGCTGTGTAGACATTCTGGAGGACGAAGTAACAGAATTAGAGGGTAAAACTGAAAGGGTTGAAGGGGTAAGGTGCAGGAAGAACGGGAAAATAAGAGGGAAAACAGTTGTGCTGGCAACAGGAACGTTCCTGAAGGGAAGACTGTTCAGGGGAGATGAATTGTGGAAAGGCGGAAGAATAGGGGATATCTCTGCCGATTCGCTTGAAACGGACATTGTTAAGAGAATGTTCCACGTGGAACGTTTTAAAACCGGAACACCGGCAAGAATAGTAAGAAGCTCCGTAAATACAAACGATCTGGAAATACAGATGTCGGAGAATACGGATTTCAGTTTCAGTTTCGATAGTGGCATTCTTTCAGATAAAGAAGAGGTTTGTTACACGATAAACACAAATAGAAAAACCATGGAGATTGCAAAGGGATATCTTCATCTTTCACCTCTTATGGCAGGAAGAATTGAAGGAACTGGCCCAAGGTACTGTCCCAGTTTCGAGGATAAAGTTGTAAAATTCCCGGATAGACTCAGTCACAAAATTTATGTTGAACCAATGGGATACAGATCAGGATATTTCTACCTGAACGGTCTTTCAAGCAGCCTTCCAAGAGAAGCGCAGGAAAAAATGGTGAGATCGCTGCCGGGATTCGATAAAGCTGTAATATCTGATTACGGATATGCCGTGGAATATTCGTACTTTCACTATTCAGAAATAGATAACACACTGAAGCTTAGAAGATCAGAGAATATTTTCATAGCAGGGCAGATATGCGGAACGTCCGGGTACGAGGAAGCAGCGGGCCTGGGACTGATAGCCGGAGCGAACGGAGGAAGAACGGCAAAGGGTATGGAACCGGTAAAGATGTCCAGGATGCTTTCCTATATAGGAGTAATGATCGATGATTTGGTCAGAAAAGGAGTCGATGAACCATATAGAATGTTCTCCTCAAGGGCAGAAAACCGATTGCATCTCAGGCAGGACAATGCCGATAGAAGAATATGCGCTGAAGCTAGCAGAACGGGAGTACTCTCAGAGAAGAAGAAAGAGAAATTACTTGCAAATATGAAGGAAGCGGAAAAAATCAGGAGTATTCTTGAAAGAGAGACGGTTGATGGCGTAAAAATGTTGAAGTGGTGCAGAAGAACCGGCAACAGTACGGAAAATGCTGTTAAAGAGGTTCCGTCTTTGTATGGGGTTGAAAGAAGCATTCTAAGATCTGTAATGCTGGATGAGAAGTACAGCGGTTATATAAGAAGGAATCTGAGAAGGAATGAATCAAGAAAAAATGCAGATATGATCAGTCTCATGGAAATTAACTCCTACATGGAGATTGACGAAATCTGCTGGGAAGCAAGAGAAGCGTTGCAGAAAGAAAGACCAAAAACTCTTGCTGAAGCGGAGAAGATACAGGGAATAAGGCCAACCGATCTTCATGGACTTTTAATATACCTGAGCAGAAAACGTTCCACGTGGAACACTGCGGAAGGAGCCGAAAGGTAAATGACTTCACTTCCTCTGCCATTTCCTCCCAGGGGAACCATGGAGCATGATCTTGAAGAACTGGGTGTAGATATTGATGAAAAGCAGTACGAACTCTTCGGAAAATTCGCAGGAATTCTTCTTGAAAGATCTTCCAGGGTAAATCTGATAGGCCCCAAAGAAAGACAGAGGCTTTGGAGCAGACATTTCATGGAATCCATGTTGTACGGTTTTCTGGTTGATATCAACAGGACTGTGGTAGATATAGGGAGCGGAAACGGATTCCCGGGGATTGTGCTTGCGATTCTGGGATTCAGAATGATCCTTCTCGAACCAAAGAGAAAAAAGCACCTTTTCCTTGGCTATGCAATAAGGGAGCTTGGTCTTGAAAACTGCGAAATTGTTCCCGCAAGACTTGAAGATTTCAATCCGGGTAATGAAGTAAAGCAATTCGTAGCAAGAGCTGTTGCTCCTCCGGATTCGTTGCTTGAAACTATAGGAAAAATCACAGGGAAAGGTTCTGTATTCGTATACAGGCAGCCGGAGATTGCAGAAAACCGAAAGTATGAAAATTTCATTGAACTCAAATACCCACCGCTTGACCGTGGCGGATTTCTGGTGCAGTATCGTCTCTGATTCTGACTGACACAAGAACAGTGTAGAATACTCTTTACATCATGATAGTTCAGAAAAGGATTTGCATGACCGGAACAAGAATAATAGCCATTGCCAACCAGAAAGGTGGTGTTGGAAAAACAACAACTACCATCAATCTTGGCGCGAGCCTGGCAATGAATAACAGCGAAGTTCTGATAATAGATTTTGATTCACAGGTAAACGCTACCGCAGGCCTAGGTATCAGCCAGAACCTCGAAAAAAATATCAGCACACTTATTCTCGGGGAGAACAGCCTTGAAGAAGTAATGAAGAAAACCGCTGTTGAGGGGCTTATGCTGATTCCGGGATCAAGAAATCTCTCCGGTCTTGAAATAGAACTTGCCGGGGCTGAGTACAGAGAATATCTGTTAAAAGAAGCTATCGAAGACAGCACAGGCAGTTTCGATTATGTACTGATAGACTGTCCTCCTTCGCTGGGCTTAATGACTATAAACGCTCTTGTTGCCTCAAACGAAGTTCTTGTAACCCTTCAAAGTGAATATTACGCCCTTGAGGGTCTTTCTCATCTGATGGATACTGTTAAGAACGTTAAGCAGCTGTGGAATCCAGGGTTAACAATAAACGGCGTTGTTCTTACAATGTTCGACAGAAGGTTGATACTAAGCCGCGATGTTGAGGAAGAAGTGAAAGGATTTCTGGGATCAACGCTCTATGAAACAAACATCCCGAGAAACGTAAAGCTCAGCGAGGCACCGAGTTACGGTATGCCCGTGCTGCTTTATGACGCGAAATCAAAAGGCGCGTTAAGCTACCTTAACCTGGCCAGGGAGGTGATGAAAAGATGACAAAGAGAAAGCGCAAGGCGCTTGGCAAGGGAATGGATGAGATATTTCCGGGAATCAGGGAAGACGATACCAGAAATCCCCGGGAAGTAAACATAGAGCTTATTGACCCAAATCCATTTCAGCCAAGGAAAGAATGGAAAAAGGAGGAAATAGAATCTCTTTCGAGATCCATAGTTTCTCAGGGTATCCTTCAGCCTCTTATAATAAGAAAATCAGGTAAGCGTTATCAGCTGATTGCCGGAGAAAGGCGTCTCAGGGCGGCAAGTACAGCAGGTCTGAAAAGAGTTCCCGTAGTTGTCAGGGAAGCTGATGATCAGCAGATGCTTGCTCTTGCCCTTGTTGAAAATATCCAGCGACAGGATCTTGGTCCGGTTGAAAAGGCCGAGGCTTTCAAAAGGCTCTCTTCCGAATTTGGTTTGACACAGGAGGAAATGGGAGAAAAAGTTGGAATGAGCCGATCGTCAGTTGCTAATTTCCAGAGGCTTCTGGAACTTCCAGAACAGGTTCTTGACATTTTAAGGGCCGGCCGGCTGACCATGGGACACGGGAGAGCCTTGCTGGGACTTGATAACAAAGCCATGATTCAGCGTATAGCTGTTAACGCGGCAAAACGGAGTATGTCTGTAAGGATGCTTGAAGAGAAGGTTAGAAGGCTTAATGTCCCGGAGAAATCAGAATCCAGCTATTCTTCATCAATGGAATCCGCTGAGACAAGGAAGCTTCAGGAGACGATGCAGAGAATTCTTAAAACAAAGGTCAGGATAAAGGGAAAGGGAAAGACCGGAAGAATAGAGATAAGCTACCACAGTTTTGATGAACTTGACAGGATTCTTCTTTTTATCAAATCCGGGTCAGAGAGTTAAGCAAATAGTTGACCATAAACAATTCATAAAATATACTCGCTGAAATAGTTTTCTAACCAATAGACAGATCTGAAAGGAGTACGAATGGCACATACAATAAACGACGAATGTATCGCATGCGGAGCATGTAAACCCGAGTGTCCCGTTGATGCGATAACTGAAGGGGATAAATACTCGATCGACCCCGATACATGCATTGACTGCGGAGCATGTGTTCCAGCCTGTCCTGTAGGAGCAATCGAGGCTCCATAAATCCGGACAGAGATACAGTAAAGATAAGCCGCCTGAATAATCTTTCAGGTGGCTTACCTACCAGTTGAAATCAGCTATTTCGCTTTCTTTGAACTGTTCAGACAGTTCTCTTAATGTAATTCCCCTGTAATGTCTAAGAATCCAGCGTAGTTTTGAAATTGTATTCTTACCGGAATTGTGATGTTGCCTGAACCTCTGAACGAAACTCATTCTTCTTGAGATATTCATCGAATCTATCTCCCAGGGATGGAAATACAGAACCGGGGTGATATTTAAATTTGACAGCTTTTTAAGCATTACTCTGTGTAATAATTCTGGGTAAAATCTGAGATAAGCTCCGCCTGCAATAGGTATCTTTTCTCCGGCCAAAGGTATTGAAGCAAGCGGAAGTTCAATGATGGAAGACTTTTCGCCATTGAGTTTGAATGGTCTCAGCGGGGCTTCCGGTGTACCGTAGCGGAGTTTGAACATAGGGTATACACTGCTGTCGTAACTGAACCCCCTCGATCTGATTTCGTCAACTGCCCAGGACGTATCTTTCCTTAATGAAAAACTGGGAGCCCTGAATCCGACAGGCTGTGGAATTGCGAGAGAGGCAAGAAGCTTGAGGAAACGATCAAGGTTTCCGCTGAACTCCTCCCTTGTCAGCGAATTCAGTTCCTCATGATTATATCCGTGGTAACCTATTTCATGGCCTTTTTCCAAAACTTTGTAAACTAATTCAGGGTGACGCTCGACGATCCAGCCGAGAAAGAAAAAAGTAGCTTTTGCTTTATGTTCATCCAGGATCTGGAGGATGTTATCAATGATAATGCTTAACCTGTCATCGATCCTGTCCCAGTCTTGCCGCGGGTACCACTTCCTTGCCGCATACGTCTGGAACCATTCCTCGACGTCGAATGAGATCGCGATATCCGGACGTTTTTTCATAATACCAGTTATTTTTCCACCCATATCCCGGAATCTCAGAACATCCTTCCTTGAAGGAAAAGTATTGACAGTAGCCTTTTCCGGAAGGTTAGGAAGTAGCGTATAATCGCCTTTTTCAAGAACATTAAGCCCTTCGGTTACTATTTCGGCGGCAAGTTCCTTTGTTGTGCTCAGGAGTTGGTGAAGAGAGGTATCGTTTATTGAACAATCGATTTTCTTCTGTATCAGTATTCCACCCGCATCAAGTTTGGGAACCATTTTGTGAAGTGTGACCCCCGGTGTATCCCCGTGGTATAGTGACCAGAATGTTGGAAGCATTCCTCTATTCGCAGGAAGAAGAGCTGAATGCACGTTCCAGGCTCCCAGCCGCGGTATTTCAAGGGTTTTCCTCTTCAATATCTGCGGACATGCCATGGAGATGAAGAGATCGGGATCAAGGGATTCAAGATATTCCCTGGAGTGCTTTGAATTCAACCTGTCTAGAGTTGAATAACCGGCATGTTCCCTTGTGGCAGTCTGTTTCAGAGAGTGGGAAAATTTCGTGGGAAGCCTCAGCTTTCCCGATATCTTCAGCATCAGGAAACAGGAAAGTTTAGAGAAGAAACAGAAAAACCCATAAAGGGACATGTAGCGATTGAAATTTACAGAAAGTTTTTTAAGAGAGCCGTGTCCCTGAATAGAAATAACCGTATATCTGTTGAAAGGGCTTTTTCTGATAATACATGCAATAGTTCTTGGGATGTTGAAAGGTTCGTTATCACACAGAAAAACCACATTCATGGCGGGCGATGCTATTTTTGTATACAGCTCGAAAAGATCATCAACCATCTTCGATGCCGAAAACGGTTCAATATCCTCATCTACATGAGCGATTAACTCCTTCGTTTTCTCCGGGGAATCTAGAATCCTGATTACATCAGCCACCAGGGATTCGATATCGCCTTCAGCGGATAGAAAACCATTACGTCCGCACTTTATCAATTCGTGTATTCCGCCCACATCAGTTGAAACAACCGGAACTCCGGCCGCAAGGGATTCAAGAAGAGCTCTGGGAAGACCCTCGGTGCGTGAAGTAATCAGAAATGCGTCGAATGCCGGTAGAATCTCCACAACATCCTTCCTGCTTCCAAGCAGAACGATGTTATCCTTCAGATTAAATGAGTCAATCAGTTTTTCAGTCCGGATTCTGAGCGGACCGTCTCCCACGAGGAAGAACACTGTTTTCGGTTTCTTTTCAATTACTCCCGCAGCGACCCTGACAAAGATGTCCGGAGCCTTTTCAGGACAGAATCGCATAACAGAACCCACGACATCCATTTCATCACCGATACCCAGCTTCCTTCTGGCTTCAGCCTTATTGCCCCTTGCCGCACGGAATTTATCGAACTCAACGCCACTCCGAATTATCCTGTAATCATCGAGATACCCTATTCCGTGATGCAGAGCCTTGTCCCGGTCTCGGGGACTGACGCAGATGTTTAAATCCGCGAGATTAAAACCGATTTTCTCGAGCGAGACGTAAACAAATTTCTTCAAGGAATTCATTGACTTGTAAAATGGCCAGCCGTGGGCGGTCTGTATTACTTTTATACCGCCGAAACAGGAGGCCGCTATCCTGCCGAGAAATCGGGCTTTTGATCCGTGAGTATGGACAATATCGTAATTGCCTTTGCTTATAACTCTTTTGATCTCAATCAGAGCCAGAAAATCGCAAAGTGGAGAGATGTTCCTCTTGAGGTGAGGAATCGTAATAATATTAAGGTTCCACTTCTCTCCGAGAGAAAAAAGATCCCCCTCCAATGGTCGCTCAGGGCCTGTAATGATATCTGAATGGTAGCCTTTCCGCGAAATATCTCTTGTCGATATCAGAGTATTTAGCTGAGCACCGCCAACAGCCAGCTTTGTAATTATGTGAAGTATGCGAATCTGACCATCAGTCATCAGTTGGACATGTCCACATCATCTGCATTTGTACAAGGTCTGCAGGAAAGGGCGAAGAGGTAGAAAATAGCGAGTATCACAGTAAGGCCGGAGTAGAATATAGGGCTAAGGAAAACGCAGCCTGTGGCCCAGAAAGCAATAAATGGTATAGAGATACATTTGAAATGTCTGCTGACAGTCCAGTTTTCACGCGGGGGGCAACTTGAAAAATCACGGAAAAGATCCTCCGCGATGCTGAAAAGTATCACCGAGATGGCAACAAGTACAAGGTGAAGAACCATTCCTCCCGTAAGCATCCGGCTGTTTATTCCCGCCAGCAGTGAGGTGAACGCGGGAAGAAACATCAATCCGGCAAGTAGAAAAAAGAACCCTGTTACAAGCATTCTATCAGCGTTGAGAACACCGTATCGCTTTTTAAGTTTTGTCAGCACACTCCGCATAAGTATTCTGGATACTCTGAAAAGCCCGAAAACACCGAGAATCACTAAAGCAACAAGAGCATAGTCTATAAGTCTCTGACCCAAAAACATCCTCCGGAGAAAGTAAAGAGAATTCAACAATCAAAGCAATATACTCCCGTCAGGAAGCTTCTTCAAGTATTGAGGTCGCGGGTCTGGAACTTGTAACCAACGAATGTGAATATAAGAGTAAGTACGATCGTTATAACCAGAGCAGCGCTTGACGACTTCGTATATGCTCCTATCGCGTCAAGGAAGCCGACCATGTTCAGCATGATTACCGCAGAGCCGGCAGCTATGTATGCTCCCGCGATTGCGGTCAGCAGAGAAATAATAGGGTCTTTGTATACCTGTACAAGAATTCCCGCCAGCAGAGAGATTCCGGCATGAGCTATTCCAGGAATCGAAGGGAAAAGTCCCCTTGCTATAAAGAGGCCTATAACAGCTCCGGCAAAGAACATCGATACTTTCCAGGCTAAAAGCCCCACCGCGGCTCCAGCAGCTCCCGCCACCCACGGTATCCATGGTGACGAAGCCATGGTTCTGCCCATGATATCGGACAGGAGAACTGCTCCCCACGTGTATCCTATAAAGAATCCGAAGATAATGACTATTACGCCAAGCAGTTTCCTTCCAAGGAGACAGAACACCAGTCCCGCCAGAAAACTGACATACGGTAAAGTAAAAATATCCGCTTCGAGGATTGTATTCATCGCCTGCTCCCCCCGGTTATCATATCAAGAAGCTGCTCCAGTCCATCGATAACCAATTTGCTTTTGATATCAAGGTTCCTGTTGTAATGATTCAGTACAAGTACACTGATAAACCCTCCCCCCTCAGCTGCAGTTATGCCTTTCCACGAGTCCTCGAACACAAGAGTCGATGAAGGATTGCAGCCAAGTATTGAAGATGCCCGCAGGAAAATGTCCGGAGATGGTTTTTTTCTGAGTCTGTCTCCACCAACTACGAGGGGGACCGGCGCTCCTCCCGCAATCAGGATCTTCCGGACGAGATTGAAAGGAGTATTGGAAGCTATTCCGTAGGGGCGTTTAAAAGAAAATTCCTTTGAGGAAAGAATTTCAAGCAGTCGCGCGGTCTGTGGAAACAGAGGAACAAGACCATCATTCACAAATCCCTCGTAGGCTTTCTTTTGTCTCTTTCTTATGCGCTGGATATCCAACCCCTCCAGACCGCACCTGAGAATCTCGCCATCAAGACCTTCTCCGAGGGAGGACCAGTATTTCCAGTAGTCCTGCTTCGAAATGCAATGATTCCACGGTTCAAGAGCGATGTTCCATGATTTTCTGAAAAATGGTTCACTGTCCGCAAGTACACCGTCGAAATCGAAAAGAACCGAATTGGCCGTACTCCATGCGCACTTTAGATTGGACGTAACAGGTTTAGTATTCATGCTTTACCACCATACCGTTAAATATCGCCTTGGCTGCAAGAAATTCACTCTACATAATACAAAAAATGACAGATATCAGACCACTGCAATAGTATACTCTACCCTGTCATTTACGGTAATCCAAGCTCCGGGATTCATTCTATCAGGGAGGTTCACTTGTTCAGCAATTTCAGTGAAATCAGACAGGCTGCCAGGGAGATTTCAGACGCAAGGGTCGCTATACCAATGGGTCACGACGCATCTTCAATTGAAGCATTGATAACAGCTTTTGAGGAAGGACTTTCATCAGCGGTGATAGTAGGTCCAGCGGCCGGTGTCCGGGAAACCCTCCGTGAACTGGGAAGGGAATTGCCCGATGGAATAGAGATCGTGAATTCTGAAGATCCCGAAAAAGCCGCACTGGAAGCGGTAAGACTTGTGAGATCCGGAGAAGCCTCCATTCTCATGAAGGGTCTTCTTAAAACCTCCATTTTCCAGAAGGCGATGCTCGATAAGGAAAACGGTTTGAGAACAGGCAGAATTCTTAGTCATGTTGTTGTGCTACACATTCCCCGCCAGGACAGGCTTGTGGCGATCTCCGATGGTGGAATGAACATAACGCCGGACGAAGAAGCTATCAGGCAGATAGCGGTGAACGCCTCAGATGTGATAATAAAACTTGGAGCCGAGAAGCCTCTTGTCGCATTACTTGCGGCAATTGAAGTCCCGAACGAGAAAATGCCCGAAACGGTAATGTTCGCAAAGATATCCGCAGATGGAATTCCGGGCTTGTCCGTAGCCGGCCCGGTTGCCGTTGATGGAGCCATGGATCCGGAAGCAGCCGCGATTAAGGGAATGAATGGAGAAGTGGCGGGAAGAGCCAACGTTCTGATAACTCCGGACATCTCGTGCGGAAACATTTTCGCGAAGGGACTGATGTACATGGCGAACGCGGAAGCGGGGGGAATAATAGCGGGAGCCGCCGCCCCTGTGGTCATGCTTTCCAGGTCTGATAAAGCCAGGACAAAACTTAATTCGCTGGCCCTTGGAGTAGTGGTGTCTGGAGGTAACAATGGCTGATGAAGGAAGGCTGATACTTGCCATAAATCCGGGGGGCACATCCACAAAGGTCGGACTGTTCAGGGAAACAGAGCTTCTATTCGAGAAAAGTATAAGACATATGCCGGAAGAACTGGCGGAGTTCGATACAACATTCGACCAGCAGGATTTCCGCAGAAGTATAGTTCTTAAGGCTTTAATCGAGGCGGGGTACAATCTGGAGGATCTCGATGCTGTTGTTGGCCGCGGTGGCGCGTTCAAGCCACTTGAAAGCGGAACCTATGAAGTCAACGAAACTCTTGTTGAAGATATAAGGGATGGCTCAACTCTTCAGGCGGACCATCCTTCCAATCTTGGTGCTCTGCTGGCGAGTTCTATCGCGAATACAGCGGGAATCAAGCCCTTTATCGTTGATCCCGTCTGTGTCGATGAAATGATAGACGAGGCCAGACTGTCCGGTCTTCCCGCACTTGAAAGGACAAGCCTGAGCCACGCCCTCAATATTCGGATGGTAGCATACAAAACTGCCGCGAAGCTTGGGAGAGAACTAAGCGAACTGAATCTTGTTGTACTTCACCTTGGTAGCGGGATATCAGTAACCGCTTTGAGAAAAGGCAGAATGATAGATACGAGCCAGGCCAACGATGGAGGCCCCTTCAGTCCCCAGAGGGTCGGGTCACTACCTACAACCGGGCTTGTAAAGCTCTGTCTATCGGGAGATTACACCTGGAAGGACATGAAAGAAATGCTGCTGAAACGCGGCGGACTCATAGCGTATACAGGTACAGATCATGTAGGTGAAGCCAGAAAGCGGGCGAATGAGGGAGATAAGGACTGCGACCTGGCATTGCGGGCGATGGCATATCAGATAACAAAGGAAGCCGGAGCTATGGCTGCGGCGCTTGCAGGAAAAGTTGACGCGGTCGTTATTACAGGAGGCATAGCTAACAACAGTTGGATGACAGATACGCTTGGACATAACCTTGAGTACCTCGGAGAAATCATTATCTTTCCGGGGGAAGAGGAACTTGAAGCACTGATGAGAGGTGTCCTCAGGGTTCTCGATTCCGTTGAAGATGTAAAAGAGTACAGATAAATAGAAAGAAAGGCGGCAAATGAGGAAGAAACTGAACACTATAAAGGAAGGAACCCTCCTTCTTTCGGGTAACGAAGCCATTGCCAGGGGCGCCTGGGAATACGGAGTCCATTTTGCCGCGGCCTATCCCGGAACCCCCTCGACCGAAATTCTCGAGACGATAGGCGAAGAGTACGATGAGATAGATGCTCAGTGGGCTCCAAACGAAAAAGTGGGAATGGAAGTAATCGCCGGCGCCTCCTTCGCGGGAGCACGCGTACTTTCCGCAATGAAACATGTGGGTCTTAACGTAGCCGCTGACCCCTTCTTCACACTCAGTTACATCGGGGCGACGGGCGGTATCGTAATAGTATCCGCCGATGATCCGGGCATGCATTCCAGCCAGAACGAGCAGGATAACAGGTTGATGGGCAAGGCCGCAAAGGTAGTGATTCTGGAACCCTCTGACAGCCAGGAAGCCAAGGATATGGTTGGAGAAGGCCTGAGGATCTCAGAAGATTTCGACACCCCTGTTCTTCTCAGGGTGACAACAAGGATCTGTCACTCCAAGAGCATGGTAAAGGTCGGCCCGAGGAAAGAAATTCCCATAAAGGGCTATGTGGGTGATATTAAGAAAAGGGTTCCAATCCCAGCCCACGCAAGAGCGATGCACAGCAGGGTTGAAAAAAGGCTCGAAGATATTTCGGTCTGGGGTTCGGAATGTTCTTTGAACAGAATAGAAAAGAGGGATACTTCCCTTGGTATAATTACAAGCGGCATATCCTACCAGTACGTCAGAGAAGTAAGCCCCGAGGCCAGCGTACTGAAGATAGGCATGTCCAATCCGCTACCCTGGAGCCTTATAGAAAAATTCATCAATATGGTTGACAGGATCATCTTCGTTGAGGAAAACGATCCCTACCTTGAGGAGAACATCAGGGCGCGGTTCCTCATTCGGGCGGATGGACAGAATATCATCCCGATAGAGGGAGAACTCAATCCGGAAATCGTAAGGAAAGCTGTTCATCCGGGCACGACAAAAGAGGTAACCTTCAGTGAGATCGAACTCCCGGCCCGTCCTCCCGCGCTGTGTCCGGGATGTCCCCACAGAGGAGCGTTTTACTGTCTGAGCAAACTCGGCGGCAGCTCAACGGGTGATATAGGCTGCTATACACTTGGGCTGATGCCCCCCCACAGCGCTCTGGAGACAACTGTATGCATGGGGGCCTCAATAGGTGTGCTCAGCGGTATTGAAAAGGCAACCGGGAGAGAAGAAATGGGAAAACTGGTTGCGGCCATAGGGGAGTCAACATTCGTTCATTCGGGAATAACCGGGCTCATTGATATGGTGTATAACGGCAATACGGGAACTGTAATGATTCTGGACAACAGCCTTACCGCCATGACCGGAGGGCAGGAAAACCCCACAACCGGTAAAAACCTTCGAGGAGAACCCGCTCCGATCCTGGACCTCGAGCAGATGGTTGCAGCCTGTGGAGTGAAATACATTCGCGTAGTGGACCCACACGATTTACCGGAGATGGAAGAAGCTCTCAAAGAAGAAATGGCCCGTGATGAACTCTCCGTGATAATTACACGGAGACCCTGCATAATGACTTACAGACCGAAGAAGAAAAGTGTAGCAATACTTGACCCCGAAAAATGCATCGGCTGCAAACTGTGCATGAAACTGGGCTGCCCCGCTATCAGCTGGGATGTCGATAAGCCTGATATCAGCAGCCTTCTCTGCTGGCCCAACTGCGATCTGTGTGTTCAGGTATGCCCTGTAGACGCCATCTCCAAGGATATGGGAGGACTGCAATGAAATCCGTAACCAATGTTATCATATGCGGAACCGGAGGACAGGGTATTCTTCTTGCCAGCGAAGTCCTCTGCGCGGCTGCCCTTCGCGCACGGAACGATGTCAAGAAAAGCGAAGTTCACGGAATGGCTCAGCGAGGCGGAAGTGTATCGAGCCACGTCCGTTTCGGGGAAAAGATATACAGCCCGCTTGTTGAGAAGGGATGCGCGGATCTGATCCTTTCTATGGAGAAGATGGAAGCGCTAAGATGGTTGCCGTACCTTGCTCCCCATGGCAAACTTGTAACCTGCGATTTGAAAATCAACCCCATGACCGTTAACACAGGCGTTGCGGAGTATCCGGATGTAAACGCGATTATTGAAAATGAACATCTTCCGGTAAAACTCGTTCCGGCTGTGGAGATTGCAGAGGAGCTAGGCAACCTCAGGGTAGTGAATGTCGTACTTATAGGCGCGGTATCACCCCACCTGCCCATCGATGAAATCCACTGGAAAAAGGCGATAGAAGAGCGCGTGCCGCCGAAGGCGCTGGAAGTGAACCTTGAGGCATTCGGGAGAGGAAGGGAACTCTTCGGGAATTAACAGGAAGAATTAAAGAAAGAGCTTTACTCCCCGGCCAGAGTAAACGCCCTCCGCACGATATCGTTACCTGCTGTCATCCTTACGTAGTAGGAACCTGACGGCAAACCTGAGACTTCGACCTCATGAGTGCCCGGATCCATTTCTCCATCAACGGGCAACGCTCTCAGTCTTCCCGCAAGATCGTAAATGGAAACGGTGACAGGCCCCGATTCCG
>JAIORS010000154.1 GCA_021108005.1 Candidatus Aegiribacteria sp. | reverse complement strand
TCGTCATCTCTGGCCTGTGTGTAAACGTTGGGTATGTAATCATCCCAGGGATCATCATTCTTCAGAGCATTCCACCATTGCTGGGCAGGAGCTTCGTCGTATACCTCGTAAAACCAGAGGAAGTCGTGATTTTGTGTGTATGCAGCCAGTTCATCAACCACTGTTCTTCTTATCGCGTAGACGGAATCCTCATACATCGCTTCAGCGGTAGATGTGTCTACCAACGAAGTATAATCCAAACCGCACCTGAGAAAGCACAAATCGGAGATTAGTGATTCATCGCTGTTCCGGAACCAGTATCTGTATTTTGTAGAGTCGCCCCATGCCTTAAGGTACTGCATTACCTCCTCCGGGCAGATGGAGTAATAAACCCCCGCGCTGTCACATAGGGACATTAAATCCCTAAAGCCTTCATTTTAAGCTCTACCGGAAAAGTTCACCGCGTCGAAATTAAGCCATGACAGTTCGCAGAGAAGTTCCAGTGTAATGTCTTTTACACCAATATCCGGACCTCTTATCCTCATGGCAAGGGTGGGTATGGTGTTATCGAAGGGAGTTTCCGCAAGTAGTACGGAAGAGGAAATCAGTGTAATAATCACAATTATTAATCTTATCTGGGGGGATGCCATAATATTGTCCTTTCATTTGACATGCGTGGTGCTGAAGAATCTATCTCGATTCGATCTTACCCGCTTATCAATCTGATACAGGCTTATTCATGCCTGCACATACAGTTTATCACAAAGATGAGTTTGGGTCAAGGGAAATAGAAAGACGAAGAGAAAGCTGATCTGTTACTGTATTGAGATTAGTAAGCTGTAAGTATCGCTGTAGATAGAGTATTCATATATATCTTTGTTAAAGCGGGGGGATCAAGATGTTCCTCTCGAATGTGTTTCTAAGTACTGTTACATCGAGGGTATCGTCGGAGAGAATCAGAAGGCCTCGAAGAGTTTCCGGATAATAAACCGGTGTATCATCGATATGAGTAATCAGGTCACCCGGTCTCAATCCGGTTTCCCAGGCTCTGCTGCCAACAGAAACGGAATAAATGTATATCCCGGAGGGCCTTGAATGTGTAAGGGATATGCTGGAACGAGCTGTTACACCGAAGGAATACTCTGTGTATTCATCAGACATGACAACGAGCTTTGACCACATGTACCATATCTGGCTGGGATATAGAACAATATACTCACGATTATTATTGTCCTGGAACTGATCATCCATTCTTAGTATTCCTGTAATTATTCCAATGTACTCATCTTCATCGTTGAAGACAGCAGCCCCCATAAGCCCATCCCTGATATTCGATGTAAGAAGGAATGAACCGTCGGGGTATTGTTCCCTTGCTCTGCCTTCAACAGCAAGAACACCGCTTAATCCATTACCAATTATCGTAAGCGGATCTCCAATATCAGGCACCGCATCGGATGGAATCTGATATTCATCGAATATCTCATCCTCAAAGAACATGATAACCAATCCCAGATCCGGTGAGATTATAAGGGAGTCCGGATGCAGTATACCTGAAGGGGTTTCAATGGTAACAGAATTATCGTCGGTAAAGATGCAGAGTGCTATGGCATGATTCGGGGAAATGGCAACTGCGGTGGCAAGTTCGATAGTGCCTGGAGAGGTTTCAATTCTTACAGTGTGAACCTGCTCCATTATTGATGAAGAAGTTGTGAGTAGTGTAATTACCAGAAGATAAGATATCATCGCGCCTTAAAAGGAGATCAGGCTCGCTTGCCTGGAATATTCTGATAGAGGGGCAGTTCTTATACCGGATTTCAAGGACATCTGCATATCGCTGTTCTTCGACTCGAATACTGTCATGCCGATGTTCTGAGGTTCAGTGATGGATTCCGGACAGGATGAGTGGGGAAGGAAAGTAAAGGCGAAGATAAGAAGCGCGGCAGCTGCGGGAATCGTGAGAAAAGCACCGCGGAACCGGTGTTCGGATTGCTTGATGTCGGTGCGGGTCCGAAGCATATCCCTTACATCGTTTTCAAGGTTTACGGGCAGCATGGGTGCCGACAGATTTCCGGCGATCTTGGAAATATCACGGGACATTCGGATGGCTTTTCTGCAGGAACTGCAACCTAGAAGATGAAAATCAAGAAGCCTTCTCTGGAATTCGGTCGCTTCTCCATCAATAACAAGGCTAACTATCTTGAGAGCTTTTGTACAGTTCATTTCCACTCTTCCCATACTTCATCGAGCAACTCTCTCAGTTTTGCCCTTGCGCGATTGATCCTTGATTTCACAGTTCCCAGGCGGATATTGAGTATATCCGAGATATCCTCGTAAGACATCTGTTCCTGTTCCCGGAGAATGAATGGTTCACGGTAATGGGGAGCGAGCCTGTCTACGGCTTCCTCTATCGATGCCTTAAGCTCAATTCTGCCGGCGTTGTAATGTGGTGCTGTCTTTCCTGAGCTTGTCAGATTTACATGTTCAAGCGGAACATTGACCCATCTGGACCTTCTCCGCCATTCCTTTTTTGCCAGGTTGCTGGCGATGGTGAATATCCAGTTTACCAGTTTTCTTTCAGGGTCGAATTTGTCTTTGTACCTGTAAACCCTGCAGAAAGTGAGCTGAAGCATCTCCTGGGCATCTTCCTCGTTTCCAAGCATTCTTATGAGCAGGGAGAAAATAGGAGCCTGGAATCTTCTGATGACTTCGGAGAAAGCGTCTTCATCGCCTTTGCAGAGGTCGATCATAAGCTCAGAATCGGACCTTGGATCCTTTTTCGTCCGTTTGGCTGTTACAATTCTTCCGGTCAAAAAACTACACCTTTCAGGGTAGGAATGAGTATCTTCACATGTAATATACCCAATACCGCCGGTCTTGTTCCAGTCTCTTTTACTTGACCTGAACTTGATTTATGGCAAAGATAGTGTTTACTATGAAAAAGAAAAGTACCGTATTCAGAATTCTATCGTATGTGCGTCCCTATTGGAAGTGGATGACGGGCGCCATGCTGTGCATGATACTCTTCGCTCTGTTCAGCGGCGCGTCACTCGGAATGATTCTTCCGCTGTTCGATGATGTTCTTATGCGCGATCACACAGTGGAAAAACATGGAGATCTTCTGCCTCTTATCAGGCAGAACACTGGGGAAGCGTTCAGCAGAATGGGTTCGGAACTTGTTTCGTTCAGTCCGGATGGAGTTATTTCAGCAGCTGGAGATGTTGTAGACGGGCTGAGGGAAAGTTTCAGGGAATCTGACCCCAGGCAGGTGCTGATAGCTGTAATCGCAGGACTTCTATCCATCGTTCTTTTAAAGAACCTTCTTGGATTCATGCAGATATTTTTTCTTTCAAAGGCTGAGCAGGGAGTGGTTGCCGATATAAGAGGAAAGCTGTACAACCATCTGCTGATGCTTGATATGGGTTTTTATACATCCGCCAGATCTGGTGATGTAATGGCACGCTTCACTTCCGATGTTGGAAATATGAACTGGGCGATGACCGAAATGATGATGAGTATCCCGAGGGAGATCGTACTTCTGATGGTTTACCTCGGTCTGGCGCTGTGGGCTTCATGGCACCTGGCGCTTATCACACTTCTTGTTTTTCCCCCGGCAATGCTCTTCATTCTCATTCTCAGCAGAAGACTGAGAAAGAAAACCCATTTCGCGCAGGAAAGACTGTCTGATTTCTCGGCTATTCTTCAGGAAACGATATTCGGAATCAGAATTGTTAAAGCGTTTTCAATGGAGAAATTCGAAAGTTCGAGGTTCGGCAGTATAGTGGATGTTCACAGGAGAACCGAAACATCACTGCAGCGTGAAAGGGCATTCGCAGGCCCGGTTACAGAAATCATGGGATCAATAGCGAGTGGATTCATCATGTGGTACGGAGGCAGCGCAATTCTGTCGGGAGGTTCACTTACGGCAGGAAGATTCCTGGTTTTTCTTGCCGCGGCCCTCTCAATGATGAAACCTATAAAGACCATAAGCAAAGCGAACAGCAGGATACAGACCGGCCTTGCCTCGGCAGATCGGGTTTTCAACCTGATGGACAGAGAACCGGCGATAGAACAACCCCGTAATCCTGTCCCATTCAATACATTTCAGAAGAATATCGAGTTCAGCGATGTCTGTTTCAGTTACGAAAACGGAACGCCTGTCCTTTCCAATGTTTCCTTTAAACTGGAGAAGGGTGAAATAATAGCTCTGGTGGGGCCAAGTGGAGGCGGTAAAAGCACGATTGCAGACCTTATTCCCCGTTTTTACGATCCGGATTCCGGTACAGTACTGATAGACGGTTTTGATTTGAGGGACATCGATCTTGAAACACTCCGGAAAAATCTGGGAGTGGTTACGCAGGAAACTGTCCTTTTCAACGATACTATCCGGAACAATATCGCCTACGGCGAGAAAAGCATTCCAACGGAGAAAGTAAGACTTGCAGCGAAGGTAGCTAACGCTCTTGAGTTCATCGAAGAGTTCCCGGAAGGTTTCAGCACGATAATAGGGGAGAGAGGCGCACGGCTCTCGGGAGGCCAGAAGCAGCGTATAGCAATAGCAAGAGCCGTTCTGAAGGATCCTGACATACTTATTTTTGATGAGGCAACCTCGGCTCTCGATACGCATTCCGAACGTCTTGTGCAGAAGGCAATTGACAGGCTTATCGAGGGAAGAACATCACTTGTCATCGCGCACAGGCTCAGCACTGTCACAAAGGCCTCAAGAGTTCTGTACGTGGAAAACGGCAGGATAGTTGAAAGCGGGACCCATCCGGAGTTACTCGAGAAGAATGGTAAATACAGGTTACTCTACGATATGCAGTTCGCAGGTGAATAGAACAGCGGTTATTCGTCTTCATTCACTTGGTGATGTTGTTCTGGCTCAGCCTGTTGCTTCGGAACTTTCAAAGAGCGGTGAAGTCTTCTTCGTTACTTCGGAAGAATATGAACCTGTGGTGGTTCGTATGCCTGGTAATATCCATCCTGTTCTCGTTGAATCGAATACAGGTCCTGCCGGACTCAGGAAACTGCTTCGGAAAACAGCTTCGGATTCCGTGGTAGATCTTCAGAATAATTTCGCTTCAAGAGCAGCAACCATGGGGATGCCTCTCAGAGGCAGATTCCACATGAACAGAAAGATGAGAAAGAGGGTAATGGATCACACGGCTGAATCCATGCCCCTTAGAACCTGCGATTTCATGGCAGCCGCCGGTTTCGCGCAGGATGCCGATCCCATTTTGAAGAAAAGCGGTCAATCGGTTTCCGAAGGGCTGAGAGTTGGAATAATCACGGGGGGCCGCTGGCATCTGAAGTCCATTCCCGTTGAGGTCATTTCAGAAACTTCAAGAATACTCGTGGATATTAACGGTGCTGAGATTATGCTTATTGGCGGCAGGGATGACAGGGAAGTGATACTGAAAACCGCTGAATCAACAGGAAGGGACATAATCCAGTTTTACGCTGGCGAGGAAGGCGTGCAGGGACTGATAGAATCGATAGAGAACCTGGACGTCCTGATCTCACCTGATTCAGGACCCGCTCACCTGGCTTCAGCGCTGGGCATTCCTGTTCTTGTTGTCTTTACATCCACATCTCCCGCGCTTGGTTTCTGGAAAAATGATCGGAAGGGAAATTTTATGGTCAGTGACCTCAGCTGCAGGCCATGCCACAGGCATGGAGGCAACTCCTGCCCTATAGGGACTGAGACCTGCAGAAAGGGAATTCTTCCATTTGATCTCGCTTTAAACGCGATGGAACTGCTTGAGACATGAAAACCCCCATGATGCGTCAGTTTCTGGAGATAAAGGATAAGCACAGGAATGAGATACTCCTTTACAGGATGGGGGATTTTTATGAGACGTTTTACGAGGATGCGAAAACCGTCTCAAAAGTTCTTGGAATAACGCTTACGGCAAGAGGCAAAAGCAGGGAGACGGGCGAGAAGATACCGCTTGCCGGGTTTCCATACCATGCGCTGGACAGCTATCTCTCAAAGCTGATAAAAGCGGGTTACAGAGTGGCCATATGCGAGCAGACGGAAGATCCCGCAAAGGCCAGGGGGCTGGTGAAACGAGACGTGATAGAAGTAATAACCCCCGGAACGCTTGTCAGCGGTTCGGCTCTTGATGAGCGCAGGACTATCCTTCTTTGTTCCGCTGTAATCAGGAAAAGCAGGGGAGGGCTGGCATTCTGTGATCTTTCAACGGGTGAAATAGAAGTTACCGAGATGAATGGGAACCTTCTCACCGCGGAAATCGCGAGAAAAGCGCCATCGGAGATCCTTCTGCCCGAAAACGCGGGAATTGAACCACCGGCCGGTTGTGAACTCACAGAACTTGAACCCTGGAAGTTCGATACGGACACCGCTGAATCCAGTGTTGAGTTGATTCTTGATATTTCAGCTGTTGAAGGTCTCGGAATGGAAACTGAAAGTCCGTCTATATCAGCACTTGGCGCCCTTCTGAGTTACATAATGGATACCAAGAGAATGGATGTTTCGCATCTTTACTTCAGCGGAATGTATCTGCGTGAGGACAGCCTGATTGTAGACAGGGGCAGCTCCCGTTCACTGAGTATTACGGAAGCACCCCCTGGTGAGGAATCCGGCATTCTGTCAGATATGACCGATGAAACAAAAACCCCGGCGGGATCCAGAGAATGGCGAAAATGGCTTTCCTCCCCATCGAGGGACAGAGACGAAATTGTAAAAAGGTACGATGCTGTGCAATGGCTGATAGAAGATGAAGAAGCTGGCCTAAAAATTCACGATATCCTTGACTGTACCGCGGATCTGCAGCGACAGGCAGGAAAACTCGGTACGCTTCGTTCATCTCCCCGGGACCTGAGGGCAGTTGCGGATACGATAGCCAGGCTGCCTGAGATTTCCCGCATTCTTGAAAAATCAGAATCACTGATACTTGCGGAAATGGCGTCAACAGACCTTCTTGAGGAAACTGGAAGACTCATAGATTCCACTCTGTCGGAGATTCCGCCAGCTAAACTGTCCGATGGCGGTGTTGTAAGGAAAGGGATATCGGATGAGCTTGATGAATATCGCCTCATTCACGCGGGAGGTCATGACTGGATAAAATCCAGAAGGGACGAGGAGAGGGAAAAAACAGGTATTCCTAACCTGTCTATAGGAAACAACAGGGTTTTCGGTTACTACATTGAGGTTTCAAAGAGTCATCTGGACAAAGTTCCAGAGCATTATATTAGGAAGCAGACCCTTGTAAACGCTGAACGTTTCATAACCCCGGATCTCAAAGAAGTTGAATCGAAGATTTTCAGAGCCGGTGAAGAAATTGAGAAACTTGAACAGGAGATCTTCTACGATCTCAGGGAAAAAGTCGCAAGGAATATCGAAGGTATAAGGAATGCGGGTAAAATGCTCGCAAGGCTTGATGTATTTGTGTCACTTGGTAAAATTGCGATGAAACGAAGTTACGTAAGACCGGAATTGTCAGATATTCCCGGTGTTTCCATAAAAAATGGCAGGCATCCGGTACTTGAGCAGATACTTCCACAGGGCGAATGTGTTCCAAACACTATCGAACTTAACATGGGCAGACGCATTCTCTTAGTAACAGGTCCCAATATGGCGGGCAAGTCCACTTATCTCCGTCAGACTGCCCTTCTCGTTATCCTGGCGCAGGCAGGATCATTCGTTCCTGCTGAATCAATGGTTTTCTCACCCATTGATAGGATATTCACGCGGATAGGCTCCACAGACCGCATTACAAGGGGGCAGTCAACATTCCTTGTTGAGATGGCGGAAGCCGCCGCTCTTCTTAATTCAAGCACACCCGATAGTCTTGCAATACTTGATGAAGTGGGCAGGGGCACGAGTACATACGATGGGTTATCACTTGCCTGGGCGATGGTCGAATATCTTCATAACAGTGAAAAACACAGGCCTATGGTGCTTTTTGCCACTCATTATCACGAACTTACAGCTCTTGCCAGCCTGCTTCCTGCTGTTATGAATGTGAATGTTAAGGTCAGGGATACCGGAGGAAAAGTGGTGTTCCTTTACAGCATAGAAGAGGGAAGTACCGATGAATCCTACGGAATACACGTTGCTTCCATGGCTGGTGTGCCTTCGAAGGTAGTAAGAAGGGCAAGGAAAGTGCTTTCGGATCTTGAAGCCGGAAAACACCTTAAGCCGGGCGGTGAAGATGATAATCAGCTTGAACTGTGTCTGGCGGAACCTGAAAACGAAGAGAATAATCCTGTTCTCGAACACTTGAAAACGATAGATCCGGATTCATTGACCCCGAGAGCTGCGCTGCAAATTCTGTACGACCTTCGTGATAAGCTTGAGTAGTAAGTGTAAACAGGTGTTTACATCACCCTCTATTCATGCTATAGTAACTCACGGAGGTATTTATGAATATCATTTCTGATTCATGCAGTGGTAGTATTTCTGAAGGATCATTTTCGATTAATCAGGAGTATAGCAGTGGGAGCTGGGAAATTACTCCCGGTTCAAAAACCGCTGTACTTTCGCTGAACGTATTCGGGACAGCCGGAAACAGATACTCAATAATGGTTATAGAAAAAGAACAACTCAGCGGTGATTACACCGGAAGAAACGGAAAATGGTTTCTGAAAGAAAGAAACGATGAAGAAGGGCAGATAAGATTCAATCTTCAGTGGGCAGTTGACGCGGCTGGAAGCGGATGCCTCGTACTCTGCGGAAAAGAAACTCCCGCACGATTCGTCACTTCAGCCTGAAAACAGGTGTATCTGCCGCCTGAATCCCCCATGAAGTAGACTTCATGCTGTTCTTTTGGTATTTTTGCTCTTAACAATATCTTATCAACAGATACCGCGGGGGTAGATCAATAAAAGAATATCATCAGGAAGGAATTACTGTAGTATTTCCTGCTTTCAACGAAGAAGAGAATGTGAAGTACATGGTGGAAACGGCTATCGATGTTCTATCACGTCTTGCAGTTGAATGGGAGATAATAGTGGTAGACGACGGGTCTTCCGACAGAACACCGGAGATAGCAAAAGAGCTTTCGGAAGAATACGAGGGTGTAAAACTCGTCAGGCACAAAGAAAACAAAGGGATTGGAAGCGCGGTAAATACGGGTATATCCAATTCATGCAAAACCTGGGTATTTTACACTGACTGCGATGGGCAATTCAACCTTGATGAGCTTGAAATGCTCTGGCAAATCAGAGATAGCGCTGATGTGATTTCCGGTTTCAGGCGAAAAAGACAGGATCCTCTGATGAGGCTCATGTATTCCTTTGCTTACAATACTATAGCCTACATCATTTTCGCAGGGGGATTCAAAGATGTGGACTCGTCCTTCAAGCTTTTCAGGCGAAGTATTTTCGAAGACATAAGCATCAGGTCATCCTCGAGTGTGGCAGACCTCGAGCTTCTCATTCTACCCCAAAAGCGCGGCTACAGGATTCGGCAGTTACCTGTCTCCCACTACCCGAGAAGAGCGGGCATCGTTTCCTGCGAGAGTTACAGAAAGGGAGTTTTCGCATGGGTCAGAATAGCTCCTATCATTGAGATGTTCGTTCAGCTTCTGCAACTGCGATTGAGGCTATGGAGGGGAGATGTCTGAAGGAAAAGCTGAAGCGCTTCTTGTAACTCCACTTCCTCCTATGCAAACCGGTTTGGCAACGTATGCTTTGAGAGTAATAAGAAGTACAGGAAGTTTAGTGGAATGGACCGTAGCTTACCCAAAAGGAAGTGATCCGGAAACGCTGCCCGGTTATGTAAAAAGCATGCCCATTGAAAACATTAGGAAGTACGATTTGCCAGATTCAAGGATATTCCAGATTGGCAATTCCCCCCATTGCTTCCCGATTGTCCAGGCATTGTACAAATTCGGGGGAACTGCGCTATTCCACGAAATAGTCATGCATCATATGTTGAGACACTGCTACCTCGAGAATAACATGATGGAGGATTACAGAAGGGAGCTGATATTCTGCTATGGGCCCGCTGCTGAAACTGTGGAAAAAGATCTTTCAAATAGAAAATTAACTGTTACTGAATTTGATAGAAAACTGAAGTTGTACCCCCTTATCGGCAGGATCCTCCACTCATCAAATTCGGCCGTATGCCTGAATTCCTATTCGGCTGCGAAACTGAAGGATTCTTTTCCCGAAGGAAGGGTTATTTCTATAGGCCATCCACTCAGTGAACTGACCGAGAAGAAAATCCCTCTTAAACCGTACCGTATCTGTTTTGGAATGATAGGAACAAACCATCCCGGAAGAAATCTTGACAGACTGATTGAAGCAATTGAGCTTTTGAGAAATGATTTCCCTGACTCAGGGATGGTTCTGATAGGCGGCGGTTATCCTGAAGGGCTGCCAGAATGGATAACCAGAACAGGCAGACTTGATGAGAAGGAATATCAGGGCTGGATAAGAACACTTGACTATGTGTTCGATGTAAGGCATCCCACGTGCGGTGAAACCTCCGGCAGTCTTCTTGAAGCAATGAGGGCAGGGATACCATCAATAGTAACAGCAACAGGTTCGTTCAATAACATCCCATCAGATGCGGTGATAAGGGTCCCACCTGATAGTATTGTTCAGTGTATCAGATCGGCAGTTCTCTTACTTGAAGAAAGGCCTGATCTCAGGAAGAAACTATCAAGAAGAGCAGTATCCTACGCCGAGGATACGGGTTCCGATGAAAGACTTGTAAGAGACTGGAAAAGAGTGCTTCGGCTTGCTGAGAACCTTCCGAAAGTTAGTTCTACCGATTGGAACAGTGCTTCACTTTCACCCGCATTACATGAAACTCCGGAAGGCTTCACGAGGGATCTATGCACAGTACCGGTAACATGGAAGTTTTCAGGAGGTGCGATGCTTGAAGGTCCTGAAGATGCTCATGGAGCTCTTATCACGATATGGGGAGATGGTTCCGTCGGAAGCATCGAACTTGATAGTGAGCCATCGGTTGTAAGAATCGATGACAGAGTATTGCGTTTCAGCGGTAATGGATGGATTTCAAATGTACTCTGGAAATGACAGTCGCAATGATCTTAAAAGAACTCCGTTTCCGATTGCGGTCGTTGCGTCTATCCTTGTGCTTCTTCTTCCTTTCGTACTGGTTCCGCCATTCGATTCACCAGTACTGACAGGAATACCTTACAGCCAATCCCAGGTTCTCGAAGATTCGGTATGGATATTCTGTAACGGAGGTGCGCCATAGGCGAGCTCCGCGTGTATTTTGATCTCAGTGTTGTTCCACATGCGCTGGGTGGTGTGTCAAGATACCTTCTTTCCGTAGTAAAGGCCATTTCAGAAGTCGCATCCGAGTTTGAGATCGATTTTATTCCGATTGATGTTCCCGCAGCGCATCCGGGGGTCCCCGGGCCAGAGGTTGATTGCCAGATACTGAAAACTCCTTTCTACCTGAGAATACCCTTCTTACGGAGGATTCCCATCCGTGAAAAATGGGAAGAGAGATCCAGGAGTTCAAGATTGTACACATATTCAGGCGAAAACGCCGTATATCACCACAGTGGTGTTCAGCCCGAATATCCTCACGGTTGCAAATCTGTTATAACAATGTATGATCTTTCCGCGCTCGAAAATCCCCAATGGCATACTGAGGAAACCGTTGACTTCGCTAAAAAGGAAGCCCGGCTGATAAAGGCTGGCTCTTCAGTTATGGCAATATCAAACTGGACAGGACAGAGAGTAAGGGATTATTTCGGGTTACCGCAGGATAGGATTTTCTGCGCCGGAGGCGCCGCGGATGAGAAATTCTCTCCGGGGCCGTCTTCAAAAGAGATACTGAATGAACTTAATCTACAGCAGGGAAACTATTTACTTCATGTGAGCAGCTTCGTTCCACGAAAAAACATTCCCTTTCTCCTTGATGTATACGGAAAATCCAGGGAAAAGGGTGTTGAAATACCCCTCATTCTGGTTGGAGCCGGAGGATGGGGAGATGTGGAAGTTAAACAGGGGCCGGGTGTTCGAATGATGAAGAACGTTTCGGACACTGCTATAGTGGAATTGTATCGTGGAGCAAGGGCACTGCTTTGCCCCAGCAGGTTCGAGGGACTCGGGTTACCTGTACTTGAAGCATTAGGCTGCGGCACGCCGGTTATTTCAAGCAACGCTACCGCTCTTCCGGATACCGTGGGAAATAACGGAATTCTCCTCGAACCCAACGATCATGAAGGCTGGATAAGGGAAATAACAATGCTTGAGGAGCCTGCCAGAGTGGAAGAACTCCGTAGAATGTCCTCTTCAGCCAGAAGGAAGAACTGGCAGGATATAGCAAGGGGCATATGCGAGTTTTATAGAAGGATATCGGTACAATGAAGATTCTCCACCTTGTTCACAGATCCTGGCCTTTTCATGGAGGTGCTGAGCGGTACGTTCTCGAACATGCCCTTGCAGGGGAAAGGTGGGGACACAAATCCGCTATTTACACTACTGACGCATGGGACATGTCATGGTTCGTTTCCAGAGCGGGATCCAGTATTCTAAGAAGAGATGACCTGTACAACGGTGTCAGGATTAAACGCTTTCCCGTTATACATCCTCCTTTTCAGAATATCCTCCGTGGAACGTTGAGGCGGCTGACCGGATGCGGGACTGACAGATACTACTATCCCAATCCATTCATTCCATCATTGCACCGCTGGCTTTCGGTTGATAGGGAATTCGATTTTGTGCATGCCAACGCGATGCCGTTCATGCTTTACGAAGGTTGGCGCTACAGTCGGAGAAATCAAACAGGACTCGTTTCAGTACCCCATGCGAGTGTTGGCGAGAAATACAGAAGAATAAAGCCAATGCACTATTTCGACGGATGCTTGAAGAAGGTCATTAACAACAGCAGCTTTGTCGTTGCCCAGAGTAATTTTGAGAGGGAGCTTTACACCGGGATGGGCGTTCCGGATGAAAGGGTTCACGTATCAGGCAGCGGAATCGATCCGGGGGAATTTAGTGAGAGCAACCGGGAAAGAGGTCTGAAGAGGCTTGGTGTTTCAGGACCTGTAATCCTGAGCCTTACCGCTCACTCACTAGATAGAGGAACCGCACAGATAATTGAAGCATGCGGGAATCTACTGAAAAAAGGATGGAATTTTACACTTGTTCTTGCGGGGCCGGTTCTTCCCGATTCGGAGGAATACATCGATTCGCGGGAGAATCTTGCTGAGGAGTTCGGAAGCAGGCTTATCTTAACTGATTATATAAGTATGAAGGGGAGAATTGATCTCATCTCCGCAGCGGACATAGTACTTCTTCCATCAAGACTTGATTGTTTTGGAATCGTATTGCTGGAAGCATGGATGACAGGGAAACCGGTTATAGGATGCTGGTCAGGAGCAATGCCGGACATAATTAGTGATGGCATTAACGGATTCCTAGTTTCATGGGGTGATACTGCCACTCTTTCAGATAGAATCGATATACTGCTTGATAATCCGGAACTCGGTTTTACAATGGGTGAGAAGGGCAGGAAGAGCGTACTTGAAAAATGGACCTGGGATAGAGTTACAGACAGGTTTTACAGACGGCTGTCACAATGCGCTGCTACGAAAAACAGTATATAATAAAGATTATCCAGTACGATTGAGGGCAGGCAATGGTTTTTATGACTGGCAGTACTAAGGAGATCCTTTGCGAAAAAGATTCATAATAGGTGTTGAGCTTCTGACAGGGCTGGCAATAGGAGCAGCCGCGGCCGCTACTGTGGTTTCCTTTTTAATAGTATTTCTTGTAGACAAAGACATTGAAGCTGAATCAGGGCATATGGCCACGATAACCGCGTATGCAATAAGCAGAACGATTGAAGCATCAGATACTTCAAATCAATTCGATACTATCACAGCCCCACTCGTACGGAGCGGAAGCCTTGAAGCTGCAGTGATGCTTGATTATTCGGGGAACATGATAGCCGGATCCGGGATATCATCTGAAGATATACCCGTACCAGGAGAGACTAAGGGCTGGTATTTCGCAGGGTGTGCTGAAACTGATCACATTGTTGGAGTCAGGCCATGTCGATCGTCTATTTCAGCTATATACAGGTCACTCATTATCGGCCTTGCTGCTCTTACAGCCGCTCTCGCGGTTCTGGCTTTCTTTACTCCGAGATATCTTGCCAGGACTGTTATTTCTCCTTTGAGAGAGATACTGTTTGAAGCCGATCGTTTCAGCAGCGGCGGCGGAATAGATCCGGAAGCTGCCGGTGCATCCTTTCATCGTCTTGTAGAATTGCTTCACGATCGGGATCAACAATTGAACGATCTAAGAAAGAGGGCTGAGAAAAGAGCCGATAGAGTGGAAAAACGATCTGCTGCCATGCTGTCTGTACTCGGATCAGCAGTATTCTCAATTGACGGAAACGGAAATCTTTCACTATTTAACAGACAGTCGAAGGAGATGTTCGAACTCAGCGATGGCGATATCGATAAAGAGTTCCCATGGGAGAAAACTGAAGCTGGACGCAAGCTCAAACCCATTCTTCTTTCACAGGATAAATCGGGAAATACCTCCTCGGAATTTCAGATAAGAGACGACGTTGTTAAACAGGATAGAATGTACAGTGTAGTTATTTCACGCTCGGGGGTGAACGAGATTGCGGTACTTGTTACCGATGTCACCAGAATCAGTGAACTGGAGAGGAAAATAGCCGATCAGACGGCAATGGCAGATATAGGAGCTGCATCTGCTGGTATATCGCATGAAATGGGAAATACGCTATGTGCACTATCAGGTTACGTTGATTTACTGACCAGGGGGCATTCCGATGAAAGAACACAGAATATCATCTCCGAAGTAAAAAGGGAGGTCGAATCGGCTCAGGGTCTTATCATTTCCTTCGGGAGTTTCGCCAGATCACCGGAGCCGGTTAAAGCTAATCTTGGGAGGGATGATGTGGTTTCAATATGCGAAGAAGCCTGCAGGCTGAACGAAGATAGATGTTCGGTAAGTACTTCTATTGACGAGTTTTTCATAAACGCTGACAGGAAACTCCTTTCATCCTGTATTTACAATATCGTAAGAAACGCCGTTGAGGCTGATTCATCGTCTTCAGTGCGTATCTCAATAAACAGGAAAGGCACAAATCTTTTAATATCGGTTGCAGATTCCGGCCCCGGTTTATCCATTGACAGTGATGAAGCATTCAGGCCTTTCAGGACAACAAAGAACAGAAGCAGTGGCAATATGGGGCTGGGTCTTTCCGTCAGCAGGAGAATAATCAGGTCTATGGGAGGCGAACTGAGCGGTGAGAACAGAGACGAGAGCGGAGCTTTGTTCACCATTCTGATTCCTATTCAGGAAAACCAGGGAGGTTATTGACATCGAAAGGATTCTTCTTATCGAGGACAAACGAGCCATGCGAAACATGCTTACAACAGCCCTTTCGGAAGATGGATGGGAAGTGACTGCGGTTTCTTCCGGAACCGATGCTGTCAGGATGCTCGAGACCGGCGCTTTTGATATTCTGCTGAGTGATATATGTCTTCCAGGGAACATCAACGGGATGGATATTCTTAAAAAATCAAGGGAATTGAACCACTGGACACCTGTTATTCTGATGACGGCTTTCGGCACGGTGAATCTTGCGGTTGAGGCAATGAAAGAAGGCGCAAGGGATTTTATAACAAAACCCTTCGATCTGGATGAACTTCTCGCGCTTTTGAGAAGGTATTCGCATTCGGCAGGTACCGATATAATAGGTTCCTCGCCATCCCTTCTTTCCACAATAAAGAGGGCATCCAAGGGTGCCGGAACCGATTTGAACATCCTTGTACTGGGAGAGAGCGGTACAGGAAAGGAACTTCTAGCAAGAATGATCCATCTGGACAGTGTATGTTCCGATGGGCCTTTTATACCTGTCAACTGCGCCGCTATACCCCCCGACCTTCTTGAGAGTGAACTTTTCGGCGCTGAAAAAGGTGCCTACACCGGTGCGGACAGAACACGCAAGGGCAGATTCGAGTATGCTCAGGGAGGAACCATCTTTCTCGATGAGGTTGGAGATCTTGATACATCACTGCAGGGAAAACTTCTAAGAGTACTTCAGGAAAGGGAATACACAAGAGTCGGAGGGACGGAAGTATTCCATACCAACGCAAGGGTTATCTCAGCTAGTAACAGAGAACTCAAACTGGAAACAGAAGAAGGAAGATTCAGAAAAGATCTCTTTTTCAGAATAGGGGAGTTTCCTGTTACCCTTTCACCTCTTCGGGACAGGTCGGAGGATATAGCTGATCTTACAAAGTACTTTCTCAGACAATCCGGTTACCGGGAAGTAACCGTTACTGAGGATGCGATGAACAAACTGAAGGCGTACAGTTGGCCGGGAAACATAAGACAGCTCAGAAGTATCGTACTAAGAGCTGCAGCGCTCGTTGATGATAAAATCATAGATACTGAAATACTGGAGATCGATGAAGCGGTCAATGAGGAAGGACTTCTGGAGGAATCGGCCAGGGCGGCGAAACTTCGAGAAGGGGAGATGATAAGAAAAGCTCTCAGAGATACCAATGGCAACAGGAAGAAGGCCGCTGAGATTTTAAGGATCAGCTACAGGACACTGCTTTCAAGACTGAAGGACCTTGATATTTAAAGGTGCCTTTAAAGGTGCCGGGCGTTGTTTTGTGGAATACCATGAAATATAATCAAGTTCTGTTCTTGCGGAATCTGATCTCACTTCATACTCAATGAATTATCTGAAATGAGTATGAACATGCGAAGAGAAAGGAGAATTATCTAAAGGTGATAAAAAGAATGGAGGAGACGACAGCCTCCGATTACGAAGCTATCGGGCTGCGCAGCGGACTTGAGATACACCAGCAGATAGATACCAGGAAAAAATTATTCTGTCGCTGCCCGGTGCTTCCTTACTCTGACGAATTCGACGCAAAGATAATACGTCATATGAGGCCTACTCTTTCAGAACTAGGTGAATACGACGGCACAGCTCTTATGGAATTCAAAACAAAAAAGAACATTACATACCGGATAAACAAAGATACCATTTGTACTTACGAAATTGATGATACCCCGCCCTTCGAACTGAATCCTCAGGCTCTCGATATCGCGCTTGAAATAACGATGCTTCTTAACTGCAAACTCGTTAGTGAGATACATATTCAGAGGAAGCAGTACCTCGATGGATCAATACCCGCGGGATTTCAAAGAACGACAATACTGGGAGTAGACGGTTGGATCCCATTTAAAGACAGGCGTATCAATATTATTCAGCTTGGACTGGAAGAAGATGCCTGCCGGGAAGTAAGCGATAAAGGCCATGAACGCGTATACCTGACGGACAGGCTTGGAATACCGCTTATTGAGACTGTAACGGCTCCCGAAATGACTACTCCACGCGATGTGGCTGAGGTTGCCCGGATACTCAGCGATCTTGTAAGAGCCTCCGGGAAAGTAAGACGTGGAATTGGCGCCGCAAGGCAGGATGTGAACGTTTCTGTAAAGGGTGGATGCCGTGTTGAGATAAAAGGCGTTTCAAGGATTCCAGCGATACCACTGCTCGTTCACATTGAGGCATTCCGCCAGGTGTCTCTTCTGGAGATCAAGAAAGAACTTTCCAGCAGGGGCATTACAGATTCGACTTTCAGTTCGGAATGCTTTGATATCACGGATGAACTCTCCGGAACTGCCTTCAGCCCGGTCGCGGACGCGATTGAGAAGGGATTTGAGCTTCGAGCTGTTTTACTGCGGGGATACGAAGGGCTTCTTTCTACGGTTACACAGCCAGGTTGCACTTTCGCCGGGGAGATCTCCGACAGAGTCCGTGTGATTGCATGTCTTGATACCCTCCCCAATATCGTACACGATGGAGAGGAAGGATACAGTTTCACTGTTGGCGAATGGCAGACAATAAAAAAGAGAACCGGTGCTGAGACTGCTGATGCTGTCGTTGTTGTATGGGGATCTGCCGAAGACCTCGATATGGCGACGAGTGAAATCGCAACAAGAGCAAGGGAAGCCATCGATGGCGTCTGCAGTGAAACCAGACAATCATATTCCGACGGAACAAACGGATTCGAAAGAATTCTACCCGGACCTAACAGGATGTATCCAGATACCGACCTGCCTCCCATAGCAATAACCGAGAAAATGATTGAACGCATAGAATCTGATCTTCCCGAAAGACCCTGGGAACGGATGGAGAGATACATTTCCGCAGGGGTGCCTGCAGAATCTGCCCGTCAAATGAGTATCTCTCACATGAGATTCGCGTACGATGAAGCTGTGGAGAAATGCCCGTACTCTCCACGCGTTCTAATGCATTATTTTCTTAGCACGTTGAACCATCTGAAGAAAAACGGCAGCTCAGGTGATATCACTGATGAAGCACTTATAGAAGTACTATCTGCAACCGGCAACCGCGATCTTCCCGTTGAAGCGGCATCCTATATTCTGGAAAAATCCCGCGGACACGAAAACGCGGGAATCGAATCGATGGTAAGCGGTTTAACGATACCAGGCAGAAAAGAAATGGAAAATGCTGCCCTCAACCTGATGGAAGGACTTGATCCGTTCGATACCGATCTGATGGAACTATTCATCATCGGGGGTGTGAGGCACAAATTTAACGGGATTCCGGGCGGAAGGGAAGTACTGGAAGCAGTGCGAAATGTAATCCTTCACGAGGTTACTGATTCTACGTCCCAGCAGATACATAGGAGGTGATCCAAGCTGTCTTCCGATCTATACAAAGGATACCGGGGTAAAAGCCTGGAATGTCTGAAAAAATTCAGTGTCGGCGTATGGTCCGATGTAAGTATAGAATCAACCAGGGGGGGGTTCAAGGGAGTAATTCTTCCCCGGTCGGAAACCGCTGACGATGTGCATATAGTGTTAAAAATCCATAACGGATACAATGTCGGCCTTGATGTTGAAACTATTGAATCCATCACTGAGCTGGGAAGGAACGAAGCACATTACAAGATACCTGAAAAGGAATTCCCTTACGATTCATTAAAACCGAATGTGAGGCTTTTCGGCACCGGGGGTACCATTGCCTCAAGGCTTGATTACAGAACCGGCGCTGTCATTCCCGCATTTTCCCCCGGTGAGCTTTATGGATCGGTACCCGAACTGGCCGATATCTGCAACCTAAAAACAGAAAAACTCTACGGAGTATTCAGTGAGAACATGGGACCTGAACAGTGGAAAGGAACGGCGGAAGCGATAGGCAGGGCAATAGCCGATGGTGTAGATGGAATAGTCATCGGCCATGGAACCGATACGATGCATCATACAGCTGCTGTACTCTCATTCATGGTTCAGGATACACCTGTTCCTATAGTAATGGTCGGATCCCAGCGATCCAGTGACCGCCCTTCAAGCGATGCGGCATTAAATCTGATGAACGCTACCTATGCAGCCGCTGAAAGCGACATTGCTGAGGTTATGGTCTGTATGTTCGGCCCTACAAGTGATCAGTATGGACTTCTGCACAGAGGAACAAGGGTCAGAAAGATGCATTCCTCCTACAGGTCCACATTCCGAACAATCGGAGACATTCCTCTGGCTATGGTTGAAAAGGGACAAATAACCCCCCTGAAGAGCGATTACAGGAAAAGACGCACCGACCGTAATGTGAAGATCAATACGGATTACGATTCAAGTGTTTCTATAGTGTATTACTATCCTGATATGAAGCCGGATATAATTGAATCGCTTATTGATAACGCTTACAATGGCATCATAATCGCGGGAACGGGACTTGGACATGTGAACAAGCCTCTCTATCCTGTTCTTAAGAAAGCCTGCGATCAGGGAGTACACGTTTACATGACAGTTCAGACCCTGTGGGGATACGTACAGATGTTCGTATACGATACCGGGCGGGATATCATGGATCTTGGTGTAATTCCAGCTTCCAATATGCTTCCGGAAGTTGCATATGTAAAACTATGCTGGGCACTTGGTCAGAGCCATGACAGGGAAGAGGTTAAAAAGATAATGCTCACACCGATAGCGGGTGAGATTACAGAAAGAGAACCACATAACGGCTATCTGATATTCCAGGGCGGTATTCCTGAAGTTGAGGAGTTCATCGGCAGGAATAATCGATAAAAGAGAAAGCTGCGGAAGGATTGGTTTTCTAATGGTGTTGACCACGCACTAAAGGAACAATATTATTGTTCTGTGATAAATACACTTGTAAGCGTTAACTGTTCAGGATATGCTCAATCGCATATGTGGAACAGTATTTTTTATCCATGTTCACCGTTTCCATTGAGAAATAGACAATTAACCGAAGGGAGTTCTGAATGAATATTGAAATCAGTGGAAGACACTTTCAATTAACGGATGCTCTGAAAAAACATGTTGAGAAAAAACTCAAAACCGTAGATAGATTCTACAATGGAATAGATGACGTGCATGTGATACTCGAAGTAACCTCCGGAACCAATCATGTTCATATACAGGTTAGAGGAAATCATATAAAACTGGATTCCAAATCAAAATCCCATGATATCTATTCAGCATTTGATGATGCATTCGACTCGCTTGAAACACAGGTTCGGAAATTCAAAGACAGAATGCACAATCATCCCCACCGGGAAAGTAACGGTTCAGACGACATTTCTTTAACTTATTACGTTCCCGCGGGGGAATCCGAGTTCGCTGATGGAATTCTCATCGACGATTCGGAAATAATGCCGAGGCAGAACACTAAAGACGCCATTATGAATTACGAAATTAAGCAGGACGAGCATTTTGTTTTCCAGAACACGGAAACCGGCATGCTCAGTGTTGTATATACAACCCCGGACGGCAAGACACAGGTTGTTGAACTGGTGAGAGACCAGAAATAACGGAGATTATCCCGATGGAATACATTCCCGGCAGGGAAGAGCTTACGACAGGTGAGCTTTTCAGATTACTAAGTAAAAGTCTTGAACTGGAGACAATTAACGAAGATACCGGGCATGATAGACTTGTACAATCCCAGGATATCAGCCGGCCGGGAATGGCGCTGACCGGATACCTTCATAATTTCCTGCACAAAAGGGTGCAGATCTTCGGTGAAACGGAGATATCTTACATCGATTCACTTTCTTCCAAGCGCAGAGAGGCTTCGCTGGAACTGCTTTTTGAATTGCCTGTCTACTGTTCTATTGTAACTAAGGGTCTCGACCCTCCCGATGAACTTGTCCGTTTTTCCAAATCAAGTTCCTCAGCTCTTTTTCGTTCCAGTATGGACACGACGCCGCTGATACGAAAACTCTGCGGTTTCCTTGATATGGTATTCGCACCTAAAACCGATGTGTATGGAAGCCTCGTAGAAGTTTTCGGCGCAGGAGTATTATGTACGGGAAGAAGCGCAATAGGCAAAAGCGAGACCGTACTGGGTCTTCTTGAAAGAGGACACAGGCTGATCGCTGATGACAGAGTACATGTAAGAAGAATTGGAAATGCGCTCTTCGGTATTGGAGATTCCAGAATGGCGCATCATATGGAGATCAGAGGTCTTGGACTTGTGGATGTCTCAGCATTCTACGGAATAAGATCGGTAAAGGACAGACAGCAGATAAACCTTGAAGTGAAACTGGAGGAATGGTCAAGGCACAATCAGGATTTCGATAGAACAGGCCTTATTCAAAAGATCAGCACTATACTTGATCTGCCTATTCCCATAACGATTATACCTGTCTTGCCTGGCCGTAACCTTACACTTCTTCTTGAAGTCGCGGTAATGAATTATCTTCTTCTTCAGAAGGGAAGAAACGTTCCTGAGGAGATTGAAAAAGACCTGATCAATAGAATAATCAGAAAAGAGCTGAGATCGGGAAAAAAGTAAAAGCTGGGGGACTTTATTGAAAACTGAAAATGCTGAAGTAGTAAACAAACTGGGGATCCATGCACGGCCAGCTGCAAAGATAGTTAAAGCTGCCTCAATATTTTACTGCGATATCACACTGACCGCTGATGGCGATACGGTTAACGCAAAAAGTATTATGGGTGTCATGACGCTTGCGGCATGCCGTGGGACTACAATCGAAGTTACAGCTGAAGGCGATGATGAAAACGAGGCTGTTAAAACAATTGTCGATATCATCCGTGGCGGATTTGGAGAGGAATAGAACAGTTGAGCATTAGATTTACAGGTACTCCTGCGTCTCCCGGTGTATCTATAGGGCCGGCATTTCTGCTGAACATCGAAGAGATAAGGGTAAAGAAGAGAAGCCTGAAAAACAACGCAGAGGTAGAAGCGGAACTCGATCGATTCAAAGCAGCTCTTGCTCATACGAGGGTGGAACTTGAGCAGATATCGGATCAGGTCAGCGATATTATTGAGGGTAAACAGCTCATCGAAGTTCATATCCTACTTCTGAACGATCCGGCCATGATCTCAGAGGTTGAAAAGCGGATACGGAACGAACAGGTGAGTGCCGAGTATGCCTTAAGCATGGCTCTCTATGAGGTTCTTGAACGTTTCAACCTGATAAAGGATCCGTACATTCAAAGCAGATCTGTCGATATAAGGGACGTAGGCAAAAGGATAATGGCAAATCTGCTGGGTACCGAGCAGGAAGCCCTGTCAAATCTGACTGATCCTGTAGTTCTTGTATCGCGGGATCTCGACCCTTCACAAACTGCGGGACTGTCAAGAAGACAGCTTCTTGGAATAGTTACCGATCTTGGCGGTTCAACTTCACATACCGCGATACTTGCCAGGAGTATGGGGATTCCGGCCGTTGTTGCCCTTAAGGATGTAGCGGAATATGTGGTTCCAGGACAGACTGTAATTATCGATGGAATCCATGGCAATGTAATACTGGATCCCAACGACGATGAACTTGAGTACTATTCCAGAATAAAAAATCGGTACAACATAGCCGAGGCGGAGATAGCGATGAACGCCGAAAGCCCTGCCGCAACCGAAGATGGCAGAGAAGTGGAACTTTCGGCGAATATTGAATTCTCCCAGGAAGCCGATCAGGTTCGCCGTTTCGGAGGGTATGGCATAGGTCTTTTCAGAACGGAATTCATAAGGCTTCTCACACCGGAGATGGAAGACGATGAAGATTTCCACTATAGAGCCTACAGGCATGTACTCGAGACTCTTAATCCTGATCCTGTGATAATAAGGACACTGGATCTCGGGGGCGACAAGTTCCTGGATTCAATTCCCTCAACGGAAAAAAATCCATTTCTAGGGTGGAGGGCTATAAGAATCTGCCTTGACCGTCCGGAAAAATTCATCAGACAGCTGAGAGCATTGCTTAGAGCGGCAAGGTACGGAAACGGAAGGATAATGCTTCCGATGATTACCGGATACGATCAGATTCTTCAGGTCAGAACCATGCTTGCGGATATTGCCGGAGAACTTGATCGTGAAGGCACTCCAAGAGGAGACATTCCACCGCTTGGTATCATGATTGAAACTCCCGCAGCCGTTCTTGGCATTGATCTTCTGCTTCCCCATACCGATTTCGTATCAATTGGCTCAAACGATCTTACTCAGTACACTCTTGCGGTTGACAGAGGCAGCCCATACGTATCCAAGCTGTTTGATTCACTGCATCCCGCAGTTGTCAGGCAGATCGATATCGTCGCCAGAAAATGCAGGGAAGTGAAACAATGGGTTGGCCTATGCGGACAGATGGCCAACGATCCGTTATCAGTTCCTCTTCTGGTAGGATTCGGCCTGAACGAACTCAGTGTACCTATTACACTCATCCCTGACGTCAAGGAAATGATAAGCGTTATCCGCATGAGTGAAGTTGAGCCTATCGCAAAAAAAGCTTTGACCTTGAAATCAGGAGATGAAATAAGAGATCTCGTTTTTGATTACGTTAAATCCAGATATCCCGAGATCATACTGGACGAGATACATCGGGAAAGAAACGATGGAGGTGAATGAATGCATGCCATAATCCCGGTGGCAGGAAAAGGCACAAGAATGAGGCCCCTCACATGGTCGTTGCCCAAAGTTCTCATTCGCCTTGCTGGAAAAACCATGCTGGGACATATCATAGATGAACTTACAGCTTCAGGAATAGATCACATCACACTTGTAGTTGGATACCTCGGAGATGAAATCGTGGATTGGGCCAGGAAGAACTATCCGGAAATTCAAGTTGATTTCGCAATGCAGAAGACGATGGATGGACTCGCGGCAGCCGTGAATCTTGCGTCACCAATGACCAATGACGGACAGACACTTGTGGTTCTCGGAGATACTCTTTTCAGCGCTGACCTGTCTCTGGCCCTCAATAGTGAATCGAACATGATAGCGGTTAAGAGAGTAAAGGACCCACGAAGATTCGGTGTTGTCGTGCAAGATAACAACGGAGTTAAGGAACTTGTGGAGAAACCTCAGGAATTCATCAGCGACCTGGCTATAGTCGGTATTTACGGATTCATTTCAGGTTATGAACTTATGGATGCCACGTCCCGTCTGATAGAAAGCGGAAAAAAGACCAGCGGGGAATTCCAGCTGACTGACGCCATGCAGCTTATGCTTGAGGAGGGGCACCCATTTGGATGTTTTGAGGTTGATGGATGGTACGATTGCGGTAAACCGGAAACCATTCTTGAAACCAACAGGATTCTCCTTGATCTGAAAAAGGGTTCATCGGAAGGAGAATTGAGAAACACCGTGATAATTCCGCCCGTAAGCATTGATGATGATGTAACAATCGAATCCTCTGTTGTTGGACCTTACGTCTCCATTGCATCCGGTTCGGAAGTTAGAGATTCCATCATCCGTAATACAATTGTAGGTTGTGGAACAAAACTCATCAATGTGAATCTCCACGATTCAATAATCGGTAACGAAGCGGACATATCGGGCAGTGCTGTGAGGATCAACGCCGGCAGCTCGTGCAAAATTGAAATATAAATGTACTGAATATTCGAACCGCTCCGCACCGGCAGTTATTTACGCTGATTCACTCTCCAACAGGGGCGGAACAGGTATTTACCTTAAAAGACTTCTTGAAGGATTCATTCGTTCCAAAGCCAACGTTGTTGCCGCTGTCGGCGGGAAGCTGATCTCTCCTTCGGAAGCTCTTTGCTATCAGCATTCTGCGGGTGGTATCAGGAAGGTATTTTACGAGAATATTACACTGCCTTCAGCAGTCGCAACAATTTCACCTTCCATAGTACATCTTCCCGCCTTTTCCGGCAGAGCGCCTCATGATGTTCCCTGCGCGGTTACCCTTCATGACCTGGCATTCTGCAGGAATCCGTCATGGTTTCCATTCTTGAAATCAGTCTATTACCGCCTTCATTTCAGGGAAGTCGCTGGAAAAGCTGATGTGGTTATGGTTGACAGCGAGTCAACGGGAAGTGAAGCGGAGGAGCTTCTGGGTATAAAAGCGAGTAGAATCAGAAAGGTTTACCTGTCTACAGATTCCTTTCTGGCTGATCCTTCCGAATTCAGGAGCGTATTCTCCGTCCGGGGAAGATATATAGCGTTTGCCGGGACAATAGAACCAAGAAAAAATATTTCAGCTCTTGTTGATTCCTGGGCGAATGTGAGAAGGATTCATCCTGATATGCTTCTTGTTATCGCTGGGAGGTGGGGCTGGGGACCGGAATCCCTCAGGAAAAAGCTTCTCACTACGGAAGGTGTTCTTCTTACTGGATCCCTCCCGGAAAGTATGTTGAAAAGCTGCATTTCAGGCGCTGAACTGCTTGTTTACCCATCTTTGTACGAAGGTTTTGGACTGCCACCGCTTGAAGCAGCTTCAGCGGGAGTTCCATCTGTTGTTACTCCCGCTTCCGCACTCAGGGAGATCTACTCGGAGATATCGACCGTCGCGGGAGGCTTTGATCCCGATTCCATTTCTGAATCCATCCTTGGTTCTCTTGATACCGATCATGACGCTGACACATTGATGAATTTTGCTTCAGATTTCTCAACGGAACGAATGGCAAGACAGGTTTTGACAGTGTATGAGGAGTTTGGAACGTGAATATCCTTCAGGTTTACAAGGATATCCATCCATTCGTGAGGGGTGGAATTGAAAGGTATCTGCACGACCTTTCCAGGTATCTCGTCGGCAGAGGGCATGAAGTCAGTGTTCTTGTGGCAGGCAATGCCAGGGGATGTTCTGAAAAGGAGGTGTCAGGATTCAATGTCATTGAATACCCCTGTATATGCAGAATCCTTTCAAATCCTATATCCCCCGGACTTCGAAGGATATTACAAAACACTCCTGCCGATATACTGCACTTCCATGTTCCACTTCCATCTGCTGTAATTGCATGGCTCCTTGCCCGAAGAAACACACCTTACATCGTAACATACCATAGCGATATAGTCAGACAGGCATTATTCCTTCCTTTCTACGGCCCGCTTCTTAAAAGGTTTCTCAAAGGCGCGAGCAAGGTAATAGCTACTTCTCCTGTTTATCTTGATACTTCCCTCTATCTCTCAGACCTTGATAATACTGAAGTTGTTCCTATCGGTTCAGATCTTGATGTCTTCAGACCTTCCGATGCTTCCCCGAAAAGCGATTATTTTCTATTTGTAGGAAGGTTTCGGAAGTACAAGGGTATCGGAGTACTGCTCGATGCCTGGAAGAAATTTCCACGGAGAAAACTTGTTATGGTGGGGGGAGGCCCCCTCGAGTGCGATGTCCGAAAAATAATCCGTGAGAACAGCCTGAATGTAGAGATTGTCAGTAACCCGGACGATCGAAAGCTTGTAGAACTCTATCAGCAGGCCAGGTGTCTTATTCTGCCATCAACACTGCGAAGCGAAGCATTCGGTATGGTGCAGACCGAAGCCATGGCTTGCGGTATTCCTGTAATAAGTACAGCTCTTCCAACCGGAGTTCCCTGGGTAAATTCTGATAATGTATCAGGTCTGGTTATTCCGCCGGGTGATTCCATCGCCATGACAGAGGCGGTGAAGAAGATGGAGGATCCACATATGCATTCCAGGCTCTCCTCCGGAGCGTTGGAAAGGGCGGTATGCCACTTCAACGCCGAACGTCTGTTTTCCAGGGTAGAATCTCTTCTTGAAGAAGCAGTCAATGCAGAAATCAACTGAGAAATATCGTGGAGACTGCGTAAGAATTGAAGTACTTCTAGTAATACTGGCAATCGGTGCCGGTGTTATAGAGAATCTCATTCCCAGACCTTTGCCTTTCATCAAACTGGGTCTGGCTAATGTAATAACGGTTGCGGCAATAGCGAAATACGGCTTCTGGACAGGTCTGAGGGTGAATATACTGAGATCCACCGGCGCGGCTCTGTTTATAGGAACACTCGCAACTCCGACATATCTTCTTTCCGTTTCAGGGGGGATTGCCTCAGCTGTGGTAATGGGTTGTACGAAGAAGTGTTTTTCGGTTACCGGGATGTCCGTTTCAGGCAGTCTTTCCAGTCTTTCAATACAGCTGCTTACAGCATCCGCGCTGCTTCCCGGACTTCCTACGGAGAACCTTGTATTGCCCCTTACAATATGGGGTTTCCTTTCTGGAACTATAACAGGTATTGTTGCTACTGTATTATTAAGGAGAGGTTTTCCCTGGATCTACAATCCGGGGGTTGATTCGGCATGTATGCCAGAATAGATTACAATTACTGGAGGAATTTTGCTTCACTCTCGCTCGACCGGATTCTGGATTACCATCTCATTCCTCGGAATGATGACAGGAACCGTGTTTGGCGAAGCGATAGCATTAATAGTTCCTGAATCTTCTATGGCTCTCAAGTCGTTTTTTGCCGGATCCCTTGAATTTTCAGTGGGTCCTATAGGATTTGATTTGATCGTGTTCAGGTTCGCCCTTGAAGAGATTGCTTTCAAGCTGAATCTCATGAGTTTTGCGGGACTGATGTTTGTAGGTTATCTTTACCGTTGGTTCTGATACAGGATCTGCAGGCAGGAGATATTATGATGTTTCGTCCGGGCACTGGTGAAATTATACTGATTGTTGTTGTTCTTCTACTCCTTTTCGGAGCTAAAAGAATTCCGGACCTCGCCAGGTCAGTGGGGCAGGCGCTGCATATGTTCAGAAAAGGAATGAAAGAAGATATATCAGACATGGATAACGACGAAGAAGATTCAGGAAACGGGGAAAATACGAATGGCGACAGTTAGCTACAGTTCAAGAGAAATCGATTGCAAACTTGTATATGCCGGTCCTGGGCTTTCCGGGAAGACAACCAACGTCAAATATATTCACAGCCAGATACCTTCCAGTGACAGGGGAAAGCTCATTTCTCTCGCAACAGGTAACGAACGTACACTCTTTTTCGATTTCCTTCCAATTAATACAGGTACGATCTACGGCTTCAAGGTAAGGCTTCACCTCTACAGTGTTCCAGGACAGGCAATGTATACTGACAGCCGTCAGTTGATTCTTCAGGGCGTTGACGGCATCATTTTCGTTGCCGATTCACAGAGAGCCAGAATGGACGCTAACATAGCAAGCCTGCGCGATCTGAAGGATAACCTGAGGAATACGAAACGAAAAGGGTTCAGCCTTGTACTCCAAACCAACAAAAGAGACCTTCCGGATATTTTTCCAACGGCTGTGATACAGAAACGTCTTGGTCTTGATAGGGTCCCATGTATTGAATCAGTCGCTACCGAAGGTACAGGTGTTTTTGAAACTCTGAGAAAAGCCAGCCGAATTGTAATGCACAGATTGCATAGACAATTCTCTCTTGCACTTAATGAAAAGCGAGGCTGAATTGAATCAGAGCAGGCTGGTCGATCTCCTTCTTGTAAGATTAAGCAGGGAAGAAGAGAAGAAAAAGGTAGAAGAACTGCTTATAAGCGAACTTGGAATGTCCATCGAAGAAGCCAGGGATAATGTTGAGAATTCTCCAAGCATTCTCAGCGAAGGCGTTGAGATGGAGCAGGCCAGAATACTCCAGGACAGGATGTATCCATTCGTAGACCTGCTCCCAAGACAATACGGCGATAATGCTGTCAACCCGGATGTTCAAGAAAGCGGATCTGAAGAATCATCCTACGAGTTGATTACCGATAATATTCCCGTAGTTGAGGATAAAGAAGATGAATTGCATCCTGACACCGAGGATTCTGGTGAAATATACCATGATCAGAGTTCTGTAAAAGATGATGATTATCCTCGTAAGCACTTCAACGATGACGATGATGATTCACTTATAATTACATCCGCTGCCGAAGAGATGCTGTCAGTCGAAAGATGCCACATATGTGGAAGAACACCGACAAACGGACAGAAGCTTGTTCCATGTCGAACTTGCGAAGAACTTACTTGTTCAGATTGTTTCAACAGGAAATATCACGTATGCGAGAAATGCGCTTCTGAGGGAAGGGTAGTTGACAAGCCGCTTGACTCAGCGCCTCATCCCACAGAACAGAAAAAGAAGGTCAAGCACACCGAGACGAAAAAAGTATCTCCAAAAACAAAAGCAAGAACAACAAAACCCGGGCTATTTTCAAAAATCTCTCCTTTACTTATTGTCATTATCGCACTGGTTCTTGTTATTGCAGCCTTCACTATTATCGATCCATTGAATCTTTTCGTTTCATCAAATAACAGCATTGATGAAATCGAAACCGTATATGCCGATACCGCAGTTATTCATGAGCCTGACACGGTTCTATCGGATTCGGTGGCAGTTGCTGACACAACTCTTTCTGTGGATACAACCATCACCTCTGAGGATTCTCTGCTTACAGATTCCCTGATTGTTAACGGATACATATCACTGAGAGACATTTCAATACCCGATTCCCTCGGAACGCCGGAAGAGTATTCTCTTCCCTTGATGCTGACTTCATCACCCGTTTCGAACATAGAAATACAGATCGATTCCTTACAATTACTGGTCGAACCCATGGGTAAGCTTGCGGCGATTTATTCAATAAAGTTCGATGCTTTTTCGTTAGTCAGTACTGATGACGGTTTTGACATTCTTATTATGTCAATACTGCATCCTGAACCTGCTGAAAAAAGAACGGCACTGATAGGAAAACTGGGAATGCTTCTCGATTCGACAATGGTTGACCAGATGGTTCTGTATTACAGAGAAAACCAGTATTACGAAACTAATATATTCTCGTTTACCGCTGACAGTTTCAGTATCCTTTCAGGATCCAGCAGCCCATATTTCCTTCAGAGGAAACAGGCAATAATACCTGAAACAGCGGAGTTGGTCACCGGCAGGATCTTCGACTGGATGACAGATTTGAACTGATCAATCACTTTTTGAGAACATTCTCCAAAACAATATCACATATTAGAGTTTATAATCATGAAGGATATATGAGTAAGAAAAAAAGCCTTGTAATTATCGAATCACCTGCGAAGGCCAGCAGTCTTCGCAGCTATCTTGGTGACAGTTACGAGGTGATCGCTTCGTACGGTCACGTAAGAGATCTTCCAAGGAACTACCTTGGAGTTGACGAAAGCAAAGGTTTTAAACCTTCCTATACAATACTTCCGGATAAAAGGAAAGTTGTAACCATGCTTAAAAAGAAAGCCAGCGAGGTCTCCAGAATCTATCTTGCAGCCGATCCTGACAGAGAGGGAGAGGCAATATGCTGGCACCTTTCGCAGATACTGGAACGAGAGGGTGTCGTATTCAGCAGGCTGAGATTCAACGCGATCACGAAAGACACAGTTCTTAAATCTATTAAAAACCCCAGTTCAATTGATATGCAGCTTGTTGACGCTCAGCAGGCAAGAAGGGTTATGGATCGGCTTGTGGGCTACAAAATATCTTCGTGGCTCCAAAAGATAATGGGGAAGGGCAAAAGCGCTGGAAGAGTGCAATCTGTAGCTCTCAGGATGATTCAGGAGCGCGAGGATACCATCGGCAGTTTTCTGCCTGTTGAATACTGGCTGATTGACGCACGTTTTACTCAGGGAAAGAATTCATTTACCGCGAATCTTCATAAAATTGATGGAAAAACATCGGGAAAACCGGGAAAGTTTCCGGAATGCGAAGAAGAAGCGGAGAATATCATTGAAAGAATTAATGAACCAGATATCATTTGGGAAATCTCGAAAGTAGATTCCAGAAAGAAGGCTGTAAATCCTCCTCCTCCCTTCATTACAAGCACACTTCAGCAGACAGCCTCCAACAGATTGTCGTTCTCTCCTTCAAGAACAATGTCAATTGCCCAGAAATTGTACGAAGGCATATCCTTCGGTAAAAGCACCAGAAAAGGGCTTATTACTTACATGCGTACGGATTCCGTAAGAATGAGTCCGGATAGTCTGAAGGATTGCAGGAAATATCTGACTGAACGATACGGTTCGGGTTTGCTGTACCCTAAAACCAGAAGGTACAGAGGTTCAAAGGGCTCACAGGATGCCCATGAAGCCATCAGGCCTGTCGACATTCGGCTTACACCGGATGAACTCACATCTGTTCTCAGTACACCTGAGCTTTCCCTTTACAGACTCATCTGGAATCGCTTCGCGGCTACTCAGCTTATAGATGCTGAAATAATGAATACGACTGTAAGCGTATCGGGAGCAGGCCTTGAATTCAAATCTACCGGGGAAATACTGCTTGAACAGGGTTTTTCGATAATCGATCCTGCATTCATTAAAACAAAGAACAGGCTTCCCGAAGTGAAGAGGGGTAATGTTTCCCTGCAATCATTCAGCAAAGAACAGAAGTTCACAGCACCGCCTCCCAGATTCTCCGAGGCGAGGCTTGTAGCTGAAATGAAAAAAGCAGGTATTGGAAGACCTTCTACATACGTTAGTACAATAAAGACACTAAAAAACAGAAAGTATGTAGAGAAGGACGGAAAGACCCTCAGGCCCACAGAACTCGGAACAACCACTGTGCGAATACTTACAAAAATGTTTCCACATATCTTCAAGGTTGATTTTACGGCAAAAATGGAAGACCTCCTCGATTCGGTTGCAAATGGCACTGAATCCTATATGAATGTTCTGGAACAGTTGAACCTTCCACTTGAATCCTCTCTGAAAAAGGCGCTGCAAAGTACCGATCAGTACAGGAATGAACTGCAGCAGGATACGGGGGAGACATGTCCTGAATGCGGTTCTCCTCTTGTCATTCGGTGGGGAAGATATGGAAAATTCAAAGCCTGCACCGATTTTCCCAAGTGCAGGTACTCAAGCCCTCTTGAAAAAGAGAATTCAACAGAATTCTCAGGCAGGAAGTGCCCGATATGTGGCGGTAACCTGTTACTTAAAAATGGCAGGTTTGGAAGATATCTAAGCTGCAAGAACCATCCTGAATGCAAACATACAGAACCTGTGCCAACTGGTGTGATGTGTCCCGAGGAAACGTGCAGTGGAGAACTGGTCGAGAAGAAATCCGGAAAGGGAAGGCTTTTTTATGCCTGCAACAGGTTCCCTGAATGCAAATACGCAGTATGGAACAGGCCGGTCGATAGAACCTGTCCCAGGTGTGGCTTTCCAATACTGGTCGAAAAAAAGAAAGGTATCTGGTGCCCCAGTTGCAGAAAGAAAATTGTGAACTGATAGAAAATTTCTGCAGGGATCTGCTTTTTGGCCGGAGATTTTCCGAGAACACAATAAAGGCATACAGAGCCGATCTCTACAGATTCAATAACTGGCAGAAATCCGAGAGTATTCTTGATGGCTTTACACTGAACGGGTTGAGGGGATTTCTTCGACACGAAGCGTCAAGAGAACTTGATCCGAAATCTCTGGCAAGGGAGGTTTCATCTTTGCGGACCTTCGGGAACTGGATGCTTGAAACTGAAAGATTACCCTCGAATCCGGCAAAACTGATTGCAATGCCTAAAACAGCAACCAGATTACCCGGGTTTCTCAGCGTCCGGGAGGTGCAGCAGGTAATCGACAGTTTCGATGTATCATCGGTTCTTGGCAGACGCAACCGAGCTGTAGTTGATCTTCTTTACGGAGCAGGTTTAAGAGCTTCAGAATCCGTTTCGGTACTTCTTTCCGGACTGAACCTGCAGGCAAGAGAGATAAAAATCATGGGTAAGGGAAAGAGAGAAAGAATAGTACCTCTTCCAGAATTAACCTGCAGATCACTGAAATTATGGATTGACAGCAGGAGTGAGCTTGCAGTGGATTCTACCGCTGATCCGGGAACCGTATTTATCAGCATCCATGGAAGAAAGCTTGACCCCAGAGATATCCAGCGTATTGTTGCATGCGGAGTGAAAAAAGCTGCCCGGGCAGCGGGAGCAACGCCTCACACTTTCCGGCACAGCTTTGCAACCCATCTGCTTGATAATGGAGCCGACCTGAGAGCGGTTCAGGATATGCTGGGACACGCTACTCTTTCTACAACCCAGGTTTACACGCACCTGACAATGGAACGATTGAGGAAGGCATACAGGAAAGCACATCCCAGGGGGGAAGATTGACTAATAGTATTGAAGAAATAAGAAGAATCAGAATTGACAGGTCAATTGCCTTAATAGTAGGACTGATTGCCCTTTTAGCATACCTGTTAACTCTCGCTCCCAGTGTAAGTTTCTGGGACAGCGGAGAATACGTGACCTGTTCATGGACTGCGGGTGTTCCACACCCGCCCGGTGTTCCCCTGTTTGTTCTCCTTGGAAGATTTAGTACTATCGTGTTTTCCTTTATCCCGGCAGTGGCGGCAAGGGTTAATACTTTGTGCGCATTGGCCGGAGCAGCCACCATCGGCCTTCTTGTCCGCCTCGTTCAGCGATGGGGAAACAGAATGGATTTCGCGCCGGACTGGTACAGGCCAATGGCTGTTCTTTCCGGATTTATTGCCGCTTTCAGCTACACCATCTGGCGTAACAGCAATGCCACCGAAACCTACGCCACGGCGTTACTGCTGACATTTATCATAATGTGGTCATTCGACTGCTGGATAGAGAAATACGCAGAGAAAAAGCATGAAAAGGGAAAAAAGGATCATGGCGGCTGGGGAGAAGCGAGGTATCTGCTTCTAATTTCCTATCTGATAATCCTTGCTGTCGGAAACCATGGCAGCGTACCGTTCGTTACCGGCCCCCCTATACTTTTGATGTTCCTTATTTACGCCTTCAGGAAGAAGACGGATATATGGAAACGATCCTGGTTCGTTCTTACAATAGTCGGCCTGGTAGTTCTGGCTTTCAGTATTCATCTTTATATGCCCCTTCGCGCTGTGCAGAATCCGGAAATAAACGAACGTGACAGTTCCCACTGGACCGATTTTGAGAAGGCTTTCACTCGAGAGCAGTACGGCAGAACATCGATCCTTGAGCGGAAGGGTCCGTTCATCGATCAGATGAAGCTTTATATGAAATATCTATCCTGGCAGTCCGGAAGGGTGAATGACGGATGGGATCGTTATCTGGGTGATACGGCTGGTTCAGCCGCATCCATGGTCGTAAGGATATTATTGATTTTCGGAGCGATTTACGGACTGGTGGTTCTGGGCTTGAATAGACCTAAACTGCTTCTATATCTGGGTTTACTATTTCTGATGTCATCAATCCTCTTCATTTTCTTCATTCTCAATTTTAAAACCGGTACAGAGGCTACGCTTTTAGGAGAAGTAAGGGAGAGGGACTATTTCTTTGGAGCTTCCTTCGCCCTTTTTGCTATATTCTCGGGAATAGGGCTGGTTTCCGTTTTCAAAGATTTCCTTACGAACAAATCGAGACTGGCCTGGGTAACATTGCTGATACCCGCTTTATCAATTGGTGTGAACTCATACAGGTGCGACCGCGGGATTACGGTATAAATCTTCTGGAAAGCTGTCCTCAGAACGCTGTTCTTATTACCAACGGTGACAACGACACATTCCCCCTGTGGTTCGCGCAGGGAGTTCTGGGAGTACGCAGAGATGTCATTGTAAGCAACCTTAGCCTGATGAACACGAACTGGTACGTGCAGCAGCTTGTAGAAAAGGATTCTCTCCTTCTTGATTACGATGACTATGGACTTGTTGATTCGCTGCATCCTGTTTACATATGGGGTCCGCACTATTTCCATTTGAATGAAAACGGACAGGCTGAATCATCACCAATTGACGGGGCGATTCTCCGGGTAACATTTAACCAGGTGTGGCCCTGGGCAATAACCAGCAGCTCTATGGCCATGGCTATGCCCACAGAGGGTTTATCCAATCAGGGCGCGCTTGCAATGCAGGATCTCGTTCTTTTGAACATGATCAAGAACAGGCCTGTTCATGGTCGCGAAATTTACTTCGCTGGCACGGTTGCCCCCGAAAGCCGGAGATTTCTTGAGCATTACCAGGAAATGGAAGGTATAGCATTCAGCATAACAGATCATCCCGTCGTGGATGCCGTCAACGGAGTTCGGGGCTGGCAGCTTATGAACGAGTATCAGTTCAACGGAATCGAAGATCCATCCATATTCAAATGTGATCAGGCCGTGCAGCTTCTGAAGAACTACGTTTCAGCATATCACAGGCTCGCCTATCATTACATGGCAGCCGGAGAGCCGGACAGTGTACAGATGGCCCTGGACTAACACTTCCCGACGACTGGGCTGAGATATTGCCGTCCAGAGCCATGATAGTTGGTAAGCTGATCGATGGTCTTCACGGACCTGCTGCTGCCGCGGATACTCTAGAGATTCTTGCTGCCGAAGCGATGGAAGCTGCCGAGAGACTTGGCAATCGGGAACTCCTGCAGCTGTCCTATTCGATTTTAAACATGGCAACAGGTTCGGAGAACACTTTCGGATACCGGCAGGAGATGGAGTACAGAAATCTTTTTAACATTATTGATGACAGTTCAGTGTCATTTGAATGGACAACCTCCGATGAGGGTTCAATACCATTTGCATGGATGAAGATTGAAGTATCACTGATGTTCTCCGATTATATTGGAGCCTGGAGTATTCTCGACGGGATGGATGTGCAACATAACCTTCAATCGGTTGAACTGGCTGCGCTCGCACGGAGTACGCTCGAGGATATTCTTGATAATTCAAGGACGGGAGCAAGAGTTAATCCCCGTGACAGCGGCCTGTCAATATTCTTTGAATTCATCAGTCAGGACAGCTCAAATAGAATTAGCCTTACAGAAGACGCGAACGCCGGAGATATTATTGACTCTATGGTTGAACTGGCTTCAAGGGGACGCATCATGTCATCCATATCCGCGGGACTTGTCCTGTCCGACTATATTGAGGATGAAGCTGAAGCCGAGACAGTAGAGGGATTTGCCTTGATGCTGCTTGAAGAAAGTCCTGAAGAGGCCAGGCGGTGGTCAGAATGGTTCGTTATTGAAGGCAGAAGGGTATCTCCGGAAGCACTGGCCTGGATGGCTGCCAGGGGCGGGAAACCCTATTTAATGTATGCAGCCCTCTGTAGAAGCAGCCATGTTTCTGATTTAACCCTGTCCGAAATTCTTCAGGATCCCGCATCGTATGCTGAATCCTTGCCTGAACCGGGCGGAGGCTCAGGAAGTTATTCCTGGGTCAATACTCTTGATGGAGGATCATAATCGAAGATATTCACGCAACAACCGTACTCGGGATAGTCCGTAACGGCAAAGCCGCGATGGCTGCCGACGGTCAGGTCACCCTTGGTGAAACGGTAATCAAGAGTACGGCAAAAAAAATAAGGAAGCTGTACTCCAATACCGTACTTGTGGGTTTTTCCGGAACGGGAGCGGATGCGTTTGCCCTTGTTGAAAGACTTGAAGAGAAACTCGAAGCAGCAAGAGGTAATCTTCCCAGGGCTGCAGTGGAACTGGCTCGGGAATGGAGAACCGATAAATACCTCAGACAACTCCAGGCTCTTATAGCAGCCGTTGACAGTAAGCATGCCTTGCTCATAGGAGGTTCGGGAGAAATCGTTGAGGCTGAGGACGGAATTGTTTCGGTTGGTTCCGGTCAGTCTTACGCTATGGCAGCGGCAAGGGCACTCGATGAACATACGAAAATGGGACCGGCGAAAATAGCCCGTGAGAGTTTAAAAATAGCTTCATCGATATGTATATACACAGGCGGAGAAATACAGATCGAGGAGCTTCACTGATGAAAAGAGATCTTACCCCGGCACAGATCGTTCAATGGCTTGATCGTCATGTCATAGGCCAGGATAGCGCAAAACGTTCTGTAGCTATAGCCCTTCGCAACCGCTTCAGAAGAAGGGAAGCAGCTGAGGAGATCAAGTCCGAAATATATCCAAGTAATCTTATAATGATGGGACCTACAGGCATAGGTAAAACCGAGATTGCCAGAAGGCTTGCCAATATGACAGGAGCCCCTTTCGTAAAAGTCGAAGCTTCAAAGTATACTGAAACCGGTTATGTCGGCAGGGATGTTGAGTCAATGGTCAGATCCCTTGTCCGTCAGGCAGTGAACATCGAGGCTGAAAAAGCTGCAAAAGAACGTGAGGAGCAGGTAAGAGACGTTGTAAGCAGTAAACTGGCTGAAACACTTAAAAAAACCGGATTCGATTCCATATCAAACAGTGAAATTATCCGGATGCTTGATAAGGGTCTTCTCGACGATAACGAGATCGAACTGATACTTCCGGAGAGCATCGCGCAGATGGAGATAATGCCACTGATACCAGGCGGGGGAGGCTTCGATAATCCAGCAGGCGAGAACCTGAAGAAACTCATGCAGAAAATGGTTGGCAGCAGACGAAAAAGGAAGAAGCTGACCGTATCTGAAGCCAGGGAACGTCTTTACGAAGAAGAAATGAGAAGGCTTCTGGAAGGAAGCGATCATATCTCGAGGGGTCTCAAACTCGCCCAGGAGGAAGGGATAATCTTCATAGATGAGATCGACAAAATCATCGGAACAAGTGAAAGCAAAGGACCTGAGGTTTCCAGAATGGGGGTTCAGAGGGATCTGCTTCCGATTGTGGAAGGATGTACCGTACCAACACGCTACGGACCAGTGAATACTGACCATATACTTTTCATTGCCGCGGGAGCTTTTCATGGATCCAGCCCTTCTGACCTTATACCTGAGTTGCAGGGCCGTTTCCCAATGAGAGTCGAACTCGATCCACTTTCGGAAAAGGACCTGTTTCGTATATTGACTGAACCCGAAAATTCTCTTCTCAAACAGTATACTGCACTTCTTGAGGCGGACGGCGTTGAACTCAAACTGAATCGAAAAGCTGCATTGGAAGTCGCCAGAGTCGCCAATTACCTTAACGATGAAACCGAAGATATAGGGGCAAGGAGACTAAGGCCGGTACTAAGTTATCTACTGGATGAACAATTATTTGGGGCACCCGATCTTGTCCAGGGAAATGTGAAGATTACGGGTGCAATTGCTTCGAAGATTTTGCTTGACCTTGCTGATCGTCGAGAAGATGGTAATTATATACTCTAAGTTTGTTTTTTAATGAATTTCTGAAACGGGGATAAATGCATCGATCTGTCAATGAGGTAGCGTATAAAATCGTTTATTACGGACCGGGTCTTTCAGGAAAAACAACTAACCTGAGAAGGATCAGAGACATTATTGCGCCGGAACACCGGGGAAGGCTTGTAACACTCTGCACAAGAGGAGAGCGAACGGTCTTCTTTGACTTTCTTCCAGTGAATTACGCGTCAATAGGAAATGACAGAGTCAGGCTTCACCTCTATTCGGTTCCCGGACAGGCATATTACTCCCTAAGCAGGAGGGTGATACTGGACGGGGTCGATGGGCTTGTTTTTGTAGCAGACAGCCAGACCGAACGTATGGATGCTAATCTGGACAGTATCGAAGACCTCGACAACAACCTTGAATCGTACGGGCTGGAGCTTTCCGGAATTCCGACAATACTTCAGTTCAACAAGCGTGATCTTCCTTCAATCTCATCTGTTGAACATATGGAGAATCTTTTGAACCGATACGATTGGCCAGGTATAGAATCGGTTGCCATTGGGGGTTCGGGTCCTCTGGAAACTCTTAAGATGATGTCCTCCATAATCGCGAAGCAGCATTCGGGCCTGCTGTCCTGAAAGCACAGGGCAAACTCCCTGTCAGATGAAAGATTCTTCTGAATAATGTCCAATGGAATGAAGAAAACGCTTGTCATTTCAGCTTTACTTGCAGCCGTTGCTTCAGGCTTTCTTTTCAGAACATACTTCGCGCGGAAGGTCATGCCGCCTTCCATCAGGATGCAGACAGAAACAACGCAATCCTACAGGTACGCGAAAATGATTTCACAAAATGGTAGTATTCCGGAATTAGATTCTCTCGTGATGCATCCTGAAGGCATGAATACATCCGAGAATTCCATTTTTGAGGAGTATCTTGCCGGAGGTATTCACAGGATAATTGGCGGGGATTTTGATGATTTCATAAAAGCTTTCTGTTTTCTTTTTCCTCTCCTCACAATTCCTGCGCTGTTCCTATGGATGCGCTCTGCCGATTACAGCATTCGATTCGCGCTGGCGGGTTCATCCCTTTATGCCTTTATCTTTCCAGCGCTTTTAAGAGCAAGAGGGGAATCATTCTATAGAGAGACGGTTGCGCTTCCGCTTCTGGTTACACTTGCCTGGCTTACAGAAATAGCTCTTTCGGACGATCATCGGGACGGAACAACTGACAGGAAAGCACTGATTACATCAATCGCGGCAGGACTTGTTCTTTTTCTTACACTTGCCGCCTGGAAAGTATCCGCCTTCATTGTATTTTTCCTTCTGGTTTACCTTTTCTGGAGGAATTATAGAAATGGTGATGTTCCTTTTTCTCTCCGGATCTCATTTGCTGCCGCACAGGTTGCAGCCGCAGTTCTGCTTTCTCATATGCGGCACGATGGAGCCATTCTAAGCCCATCAACAGTAATGGCTGTCCTTCTTGTTCTTCCGCGCTTCAGGAATGTCTGGGTTCCAATTGGCGGAACAATTCTAGCCGTTCTTTCAGTGTTCGCAGGATCCGGTTCCAGCGGGCATGTTGCTGCGGTAATTGCGGCGAAGATACGTTTCATGTTCTCGCATCCTTCCGACCCATCATTGCTTTCCAGTGACGCAAGACTGTTCTGGGTTCCTGGATATACCAGTCCTACTCCTGCGCAGTTCCTGCTTGTTTTCGGTATTCCCGTCGCTGTTGCACTTCCGGGAATGCCAGCGTTTTTCAGGGAGAAGAAGGGCAGACTGGTATTCTGGTTCCTGTTTCTTTCACTGGCAGGATACCTTTTCTTCGACAGGCTTCTTGTATTTCTGGTAATCGCTCTCATTCCGGTGATTACACTCTCACTTCGTAAAACATGGTTATTCATCCCGGCCATTGCGTTATTACTGATGCAATCGATTATCCCGGGAAATGTTGCGGAAATAATCTCGAAAAGCGGGCTTCAGTTCAGGAATACTTCATCATTACTGAATGACATTGAACTGGATTCATTTCTTCATTGGATGCAGAGAGAAACCGGCAGTGATGAGGCGGTACTAAGTTTCTGGCATATTTCGGGACTCGTTTCCGCCTATGCGCATCGACCTGTAATTACACATACCTTCTTTGAAAACAGAAGCAATAGAAGGAACATCGTTAGATTCGCCAGTGTAATGTTCATGCCTGAGGACAGCCTTACTGCATTCATGAAAGAAAAGGAATGCGAACTTGTTGTTTATCAAGCGGATTTCCTGCTGGACGACAGCTATTGCGGCCTTCTGTATCTGGCAGGCCTTGAGGATGTACCGGACGATGCGGTCGCACTGAAAATGCAGTTCGCACCGGAGCTGCTATCTTCACTGACACCTGTTTTTCAGGGTTCATCTCTTCGCGTTTTTAAACTGGGAGAAGCAAACGCGGAACCTGTGCAAAGGCGCTTTCTATTTGTTGACCGTTACAGGCACTGCTACGACGGTTACGATTCAGCCAGAGCCCTTCTCGCAGATCCCAGGGCAGCCTCGGGGTATCTTGCCGATACAGGTATCGAGATGAACGATCCGGATATGCTTTCAGGCGCCCTTCTCATAGGTTTATCCGGAGATGGCCCGCGGGATGTTACGGAACAGATGCTCAACGACCTTATTCAGTTGTATATTCAGTGCAGTTACGATCTAGATAATCTTGCTGAAGATATTGAGACATTTATCTACTGGCGCGGTGAAAGACCTGAATTAAGGCTTCTTCTAGCAAGGCTGTTCGCGTCGGAAGGCAAATTCAATGAAGCAGTAATCGAATATGTGCTTGTACTTGAAGAAGATCCCGAAAATACTCAGGCGGAGGCAGAACTTCAAATGATTACCGACAGGGAAATGGAATGAAACTGAAATTCGTGAAAATGAGCGGCGCAGGAAATGATTTCATACTTCTTGATAACATGGATTCATCGCTTGACGATATCATAACCCCTGACCTTATCAGAAAACTGTGCGCACGGGGTCTGTCAGTCGGGGCCGATGGTCTCCTGGAACTTAAAGATGATTCTGAATACGCATTTCGCATGAAGTTCTATAACAACGATGGAAAAGCTGCTGTAATGTGTGGGAACGGCGGAAGATGCATAGCTGGATACGCAGCTTCAGCAGGCATTGTGCCTGATAGAGGCATTTTCCGTTTCAGAAGCGATGCCGGAGTTCATTTCGCTGAGATAACCGGACAGAACAGCGTCAGACTATGGATGACTGCCCCGGAAGTACATTATCTGGATCGGTACATCGATTTGGATTCCGTAGGTTTACGATTATCATTTCTGAATACAGGCGTACCTCATATCGTTGTCATGTTTGCCGAATCAGAGGAGTTCCCCTTTGAAGAATTGGCACCGATTCTCAGAAATCACGCTCTCTTCGGAAAAGAGGGTGCCAATGTCGATTTCGCATGGATAACCGGTAAGTCGGATCTTTCAATCCGAACCTGGGAGAGGGGTCTTGAGGGAGAGACTCTTGCCTGTGGAACCGGAGCGGTAGCCTCAGCAATCTGTGCTGCTAATATCCATAAAATGTGCCTTCCACTGAATATTACCGTAAGAAGCGGAAGAATATTGAAGGTAGGAAAGAGCAGCCATGGATGGTGGCTCCAGGGTGAGGCAAGAACAGTATACGAAGGTGTTCTTGAAAGTCCCCCGAACGAAGACTTGACGGTAGCTTTATGAAAGCATATTCATCTCGTCGGTCCGGAGCGGGTATAACTCAGTTGGCAGAGTGTCAGCTTCCCAAGCTGAATGTCGCGGGTTCGACCCCCGTTACCCGCTCCATGTTTATGCTCTTTTCCGCGCTTCTTCTGTTCTGCTCTCTTGTCACAGCTTCAGTTAACGACCAACAGGATTTCTGGCTTCTGGCTTCAGGGTACGGAATCATGGGTGATTCGGTAACTTCAACGTATACGAGTGAGATATTTCTTCTGCAGCAGTTAAAAAATGGCAACAGAAAAGCGCTAATCCCTCTTGTGCGTCTTTTCGTCTCATCCGGCAGAATCGATGATGCTGAAATATGGATGGAGGGCCGGGGAGAAGTATTGCCAGTTACAAGAAGGGATCTTGGAATAGCTCTTTCGTGGTACGGACGCTTCGATCTGTACAACGTAATATCCATAGATATCAGCATTCCTCCGGACATCGAAGACGACGATTACGCTCCTACAATTGCCGCCATCCTTTACAAGGGATGGATGAACACTTCACCGGATGGTTGTTTTCATCCGAACCTTCTTGTGGGATCGTCTGAACTCGAACTTGTTTCGCATGAATTTTTCCCTGTGTCATTTCACTGGGAAAGGGACTGGATCGGAATAAAATCCCTTGACAGCCTCTTTGTTGCAGGCGCCAGGGAGAGAAATCGATGAACACTGATCCAGCAACTGGTAAGAACAGGATTTTTCTGAGACAACTGAATCGGGAAGTTCAGGAAAAAGCTCAGCAGATAGCCGACAGTTTCGCGATTCTTCCCGCAGCGATAACATGGCTACGTTTTCTTGGAGCCGGCATGGTAATTATGATGGTTTACGGTTCGTTGTCCCTTGACTTTCTTTTCTGGGTCATTCTTGTGTGTGGTATTTCAGACTACCTTGATGGATGGCTTGCAAGAAGATTAAAAAAAACCTCCTATCCCGGAAAGGTCATGGATTTTACGGCCGACAAGCTTTTCATTTCCGTTTCACTGATAGCATTATCCTTCTCCCTTGGCGCCATTGATACTGTTGTAGCCAGCATACTGGTCGGATATCATCTTCTTTTGCTCTTTTCACTTTCGGCTATATCCTGGAGTATTCATGTTCCTGTTGTAACAATCACTACGGGTGAGCGTCTCGCGGTGTTGTTCAGTTACCTTCTTCTGATGACAGCCGCCGGAAGGCTGGCATTCCCCCATAAGCAGATATTCCAATCACTTCATACTCCACTGACAATAATAGCTCTGCTATCAGCTTTTACAGGCCTTCTCAGTTATCTTCGTCTACTGAGAAGGTTGCTTTCACGATTTCTGGAGTAAACAATGCTTATATACTATTCTCTTTTGTTTTCACTGTTTCTTTCATCGGGAGCGGAACTGGAACTATCCGGCGATTTTGTTGAAGCAGGACGTGCATATTTCGAAGATAACGACACCGCAGGTGAATCAAGAATACTCACTGGATTTCTTGAGGAAGCCCTTTATTCAGGCAGCAATACTCATGCTTTTGATCTATTATTGCAGCTTGAGTGTTTTCCAATTGAATCCTCCTTCTTTGATTTCTGGTATGCGCGATTGAGCTGGAACTGCGGACTTTCTGAATTCGCCTGTATGACTTTGGATTCCATTCATGGAAGCCGATGGCTGGAAAGCAGAGCAAAGGGGCTTGCCGCCCAGTTCAGGGGTAACGGAAACAGCGCGGCTGAGTACTTCAGGCTTTCCATTGACCTTGCTGCTTCGACCAGGCAGCGGTTTTATTCCGCGCTTGATCTGAGTTTTGCACTTGTACAAACCGGCAGATACGAAGAGGCTGAGGATATAGCAGTTTTTCTTTCCAGCTGCTTTCCCGGAGAAGGCTTACCGGTTATCTCCCTTGCCCTGAGCCTTCATGAGCAGAACAGGTTTGGCGAGTCCATGTCCGTACTGCAGTCGCTTTACGGGGGAGATAAATACACTTCAATTACGAAGCATTTTGCCGCAACACTCCTGGAGGATCTGGAATGAAACTCGCAATGGGAAAATTGTTGAGAAACACACTTGGAAAACCGCTGAGCTTAAGAAAGCTTAACAGCAGGATCATTCACCTGCCCGATGATCTGCTTAATCCGGACGGTTTTCTGCTAATCGCGGGAACCGTGGAATCGGACATCTGGCCGGCTGTATACATGGCAAACGCTCTTCAGACGGAATTTCCGAAAAAGATCCTCACAGTCATCTGCAGCAGAAGAGACAATGAGCTTTTCAACATGCTGCGGCTTCGCCCCTCAGTTCATTCATACTCAGGGCACCCTGAAATACCTGATACGATAGAAGGCAAATCTTTTTCCGATGGAACAGTCCTCGTATACCCATACGCGAACGTCAACAGTAAAATGGAAAGATTACTGGGTAGTACTTCCTGCGGAATAAGGATGGCTCCTGTCAATCATTCGTCGCCGTACATAAATTTCAGAATAAAGACTGAATCGGATATTTATCCGGATATTCTTTTGGAGATGTGCAACGCTGTAGGGATTACATTCGATCCCAATTGGAAACCTTCGCTTCCGAGAAAGGTAGAAAAGGCTGCGGAAAGAATGATGGCTCCGGTTTCAGGAAGGATGCTGCCTTATATAGTCACCACATCTTCTGCAATTTCAATTCTTGAGAAGAGCAGGGCTGAAATACCACTGAGAACGATTTCTCTATCCGGCAGGAACTGTGATTTCACTACACTGGACAGAGATGTGAAGACTGCGATTATCGCCGACGCTTCCGCCGTGATAACCGATTCGGATGATATCTGGGGAGACGCATGCGCATTCGGCGTGCCCGTTGTAGGCCTTGATAAATCGAACAGCTTCATCAAATGGACAGGCGGAGAACCGGCATCGAATGAGAGTGATTTCGTTGAGGCCTGGGTTAAACTGCTGAAAAAAGGATGGTGAATTGAATCTGGTAGTCAGAACTCCCAACTGGCTAGGTGATCTGGTCATGTCACTTCCTTCGATCTCGTTGCTCGAGAAAAAATACCCACAGATGAGTTTATGGAGTCATTCAAGGGTATCGGGACTAATTCCCGTTTTCTTTCCTTCACTGAAATTGTATACAGATAATAGAATAAAGGGGGCTGGATTCACAAACCTTCTTCTTATGACCGATTCCTTCAGATCAGCGTTACAGGGCTTTATGTCAGGGATACCTGAACGAATCGGGTACGGAACAGACATGCGGAGCCTTCTTCTGACAAAGGCAATCAGCCACCCTTCAGATCGCCGTCATCACCATTCCGATGATTACATGTTTCTTGCATCGGAAACCGGCGCGACCGGAAATGCCGTGACTCCAAAGCCATCGGTTGAAGCTGAAGGTTCTCCGCATATTGCTTACTTTGCGGGTGCAAGGTATGGAAGCGCAAAAAGATGGTCCCGATTTCCGGAACTTGCTCGACACCTATGCGAAAGCACAGACCTTCCGGCCGTATTTTACGGTTCCAGTGAGGAGGATGATGTTCTACGCGCGGTTTCCTCCGAAGTACCCGGTGCTTGCGTCAGAACCGATCTCGCTCTTCCGGACCTGGTCTCCCATCTGCTTTCCGCTGTTCTCACGGTTGGAAACGATTCCGGGGGCGTGCATGTCTCAGCCGCGATCGGAATTCCGACAGTTACCGTATTCGGTTCAAGCTCTCCGGTATGGACAGCTCCATTGGGGCGTTTCACTGAAACAGTTACGTCTGACAGGGCATGTTCACCATGCTTCAAACGCAGATGCCCCTATGGAATTCCTGAGTGTCTGAACGATATTTCCTCTGAGGTGGTTCTTACAGCCTGCGAGGAACTAATGGAAAAGGCTGATCGCATATGACTAAAAAAGAATACTTTCTCATCGACAGCCATGCGCTGCTCTACAGAGGATATTTCGCGATGCTACGGAATCCTCTGCGGGCTCTGGATGGAACTAATACCAGTGGTCTGTTTCACCTTGTAAGGGAGATAATTGACCACAGAGAATCCCGTTCACCGGATACTATTACTATCGCTGTATTCGATCACCCGTCACCAACTTTCCGCACGGAGATGTATCCCGAATACAAAGCTAACCGTCCGTCTATGCCGGATGAGCTTAGAAGCCAGTCTGAGTATGCCAGAAGACTTATACCTGCATTGGGAATCCCTCTTCTTGAGAAGGAGGGACTTGAGGCCGATGATATTATAGCATGGCTTACACAGGAGGCTGTTTCAAGAGGTGATACGGTTGAAATTCTGTCATCCGACAAAGACCTTCTTCAGCTTGCTGATGACGGTGTGACGATTATCCGGCCTGGCAGGGGAAACAGCCCTGAAACCATTGTCAGGAAGAACGATGTAAATAGTATCATGGGTGTAAGAGCTGACCAGGTTGCGGATCTTCTTTCACTGACAGGCGATTCTTCCGACAATATTCCCGGCGCAAAGGGTATAGGCCCTAAAACCGCCGTTAAACTGCTTGATGAATTCCAGAGTATTGACGGCATTTACGGATCAATCGATGATGTATTACCTGATTCTGTTCGGAGAAAGCTTAAAAACAGCAGGAAAACGGTACTTCTCAGCAGAAAGCTCATATCCCTTAAACCTGCTCAGAAAATGGATATTTATCTTGATGACCTTTCAATGAAGCTTCCCGATGCCGAACTTGCTTCCGAGTTACTCACTTCACTTGGAATGCAGAGCGTTCTCTTAAAGCTGGGTATCAGTCCCGCAACCGATCTATTCAGCGGATGGGGAAATACATCTCCAACGGAATGGTGTTCGACAACCATCATTAAAAGTTTGAACGAACTTGAAGAATATTGCCTTAACCATTCAGAGAATGAGCTTCTTGCGCTTGATACAGAAACCACATCAAAATTTCCATTTCAGGCGATTCCTGTCGGGATATCACTGACTACATCGGAAGACGGCGCACTCTACATTCCCCTTTCCGGCCCCGATGCCCTTCCGATAGATAAGGTTGTAACAATTCTGAGAACCATTCTTATAAACAGGCTGATTGTGGCTCAGAACGGGAAGTACGACATTCATATACTTGAATCCATTGGCCTTGAAATACGGGGGTTGAGCGGTGACCCGATGATAGCGGATTATCTTCTCAGACCCGAATTCAGGTCACATTCACTTTCCAACCTTTCCATAACCTGGCTGGGAAGGCATATGATCGACTACAGCGACGTTCTTGGGAACGCAGCAACTCTGGCCGATGTGAAGACGGAAACAGTCGCTGAGTACTGCTGCTGCGATTCAGCGGCTGCACTGAATCTGAACGGTGTGTTGAGAAAAGAGCTCGAGAAGGATGAGAAACTTCTTAAAATATATGATACACTCGAACTTCCGCTGGTTAAAGTAATCTCGAATATGGAGAAAAGGGGAATCGGCCTTGATATCGAGTCACTCCATCTGCTGGAAATAGAATTCTCCGATTCTATCAGAGAACTTGAAGCGAAAGCCGCGGAAACCGCCGGTTTTCCTATCAATCTAAACAGTCCGGCGCAGGTTTCCAGAATACTCTTTGACAGTCTCGGACTTACTCCTGCGGGAAAAACCGGAACCGGAGCCAACTCCTCAAGTATGGAAGTTCTTGAAAGACTCAGGGGAAAGCACAGGTTCGTAGAAACCGTAATTGAACACAGGGAACTATCCAAGCTGCTTAACACTTATATAAGAAAACTGCCTGAATACGTCTGCGAGAAAGACGGCATGATACACACCAGTTTCAGCCAGACAGTCACAGCAACCGGCAGATTGAGTTCCAGCAGCCCTAACCTTCAGAATATTCCCGTGAGGACCAGCAGGGGCCGCGAGGTGAGAAAGTGTTTCGTACCCGGGAAAGACGGTCATGTTCTTATTACGGCTGACTACTCCCAGATCGAACTGCGCATTCTGGCGCATCTGGCCGGTCCGGGTAACCTGAGAAGAGCGTACGAACGGAACCTGGATATCCACAGTTCCACTGCCGAGGCCCTTTTTGGCGATGCCTCTCCCGAGCACAGAAGAAAGGCCAAGGAAGTGAATTTCTCAATACTCTACGGCATCAGCTCCTGGGGACTGAGTAAAAGGCTGAACATCAGCAGAGGGGAAGCTGCGGGTATCATTGACAGATACCTCGATAACTATCCTGAACTGAAAACCTTTTTCAGCAGATGCGTTGAATATGCTGAGGAACACAATGAAACAAGAACGATTCTCGGGAGAAGACGCGAGTTCAAGGGTTTTAAATCGGCAAAGGGAGCAAGAAGAAATTCGATGGAACGAATGGTGATTAACACAACAGTTCAGGGGTCCGCTGCGGATATCATAAAAATAGCGATGCTTAACGTTGACCGCAGTTTGCGTCATTCGCAAATAAATGCCGGACTTGTTCTCCAGGTTCATGATGAGCTTGTGGCAACGGCGCCTGAAAGGTACGCCGTTGAAATTTCCGGAATAATCAGGGATGAGATGGAATCGGCCTTCGAAATGAGCATTCCTATGGTCGTTGATACCGGCTGGGGCAGAAACTGGATGGAGGCGCAACACTGATGGGTCTCATCAAAACAGTTTCACTGTCCGTTGTCATCCTTACACTGCCAACGTGCGGCAGACAGGTTGATGATACGGTTTCTGGAATGAACGTGCTTCTGATAATTATAGATACACTGAGAGCGGATCATCTTGGTTACTGGGGATACGAAAGAGATGTTACCCCAACACTTGACAGCCTGGCCACCTCAGGTACCGCATGGATGGAAACACAGGCACAGAGTTCATGGACGCTTCCTTCCGTAGCATCGATGCTGACCGGTCTTTCTCCAAGAGAGCACAGCGCTGGATCTTCTCACGGTCAAATGTACGGACTGTCATCTTCCATTCCCACGGTGCAGTCTATTCTTCACTCCAGGAGCTGGCAGACCTGCGGTATTTTCAATGTAATTTTTCTAAATGAGGATTTTGGGTTTCACAGAGGATTCGATCATTTTGACTGCCGGGGCGTTACGGAAGACATCGGATGCAGACGGGCTGACCAGACGGTTGATGACGCGCTGGAATGGCTGGACGAACTCGATAATGAATCTCGTTTCTGCGCTGTACTGCATTTTTATGATCCTCACATGCCTTACGACCCGCCATCTCCTTACGATACCCTGTACGCTGATCCATTCAATTACGCTCTCCGCAGCGGTGAACAGCAGCTGAGTATTATGCGTTCAGTAAACAATGACAGCGCTGAGATCACAAATGAAGGGTTGAAATATCTGATAGACCTGTACGATGGTGAAATTGCGTTCACAGACGCGGAAATTGGCAGACTTCTCAATGAAATGAGAAACAACGGTCTTACCGACAGCACCCTTGTAATTGTAGTAGCCGATCATGGGGAGGAATTCCTGGAACACTCGGGAATCGAACATGGCAGAACCCTGTATCAGGAGGTTACTCATGTACCACTTATTATCAGCGGACCCGGTGTTCCCGCAGGTGCTGCTATAGATGCACCCGCAGCACATATTGATATTCTTCCGACAATCCTTTCGTACCTGAATCTTGAGATTCCCGACGGGCTTTCCGGACGAGACCTGCTGAACTCAGAATATACGGAGTTCTATATTCCGGCCAGCAACCTTCTCTGGTGTGAAATACAACAGGCTTCGGTAAGAAGAGACAGTTTAAAGGTGATATGGAATTCCGATGGAAGCGGAGTTGAGTACTACAACCTTTCATCGGACCCCGGTGAACGGATCCCGCTTCCTGACGCTGACGCTGCGATGATAGAGGCTGCTGAGTTCTACTGGGCAACACCGCCTGTCGCAGAAGCACCGCGCGTATCCTTCACTGAAGCCGCAAACCACCAGCTCAGGGATATCGGATATATCAGATAGTGTTATTGAAGAACAGGCTGATAAATGCGGGTTATTCCGCTATTTCATCAAATTTAAGCCATTTCCTGCGCTGAATTTCTGAAGCGACAATAGCTGCGGTGCTCGATACGTTTATACATTTCCTTCTTCCAGACTGTGGAAAATAGACGCTGATATCAGCCATTTCAGCGATTTCAGGATTCAATCCATCCGCTTCGTTACCAAGCATGAAAGCGCTTGAAAGGTCAAAACTGGCTTCCCAGATTGGGACAGCGTCCTCTGAATTTTCTACAGCCACAAGTATCCTTCCGCTGTTTTTTGCCCATATAGCAGCTTCTGCGGCTTCATTGAAATACCTCCAGGGAACAACTGCATGAGTTCCGCGCGAGGAATGACTGAGTTTTCGGTTTCCCGGCCTGCAGCATATTCCGGTCAGGAATACTGCGGCAGGAAGAACAGCTTCTACAGTTCTGAAAACCGATCCCACATTGAAAGCGCTGCGCAGGTTGTCCAGTATGAATAAAGGCATACCACTTGAACTGCATAAAGATTCTGAGTAAACTGTAGGTACAATGGTTTTAAACAAAACGCTCTTCCTGTTCACTGCTTTGTTTCTGGCAGGGTATTATACACCACTTCGTTGCTCTTCTCAAATATGGTTTGCGGCTATTCCCGCAGGAATGGCTTTGGCAGCCCTTGGTTTCCGGAAATGCGGGATCATCCTTTTGTGTATCGTCTCAGTCCTTGCCGGTTCATACCTTGACGATAATGAAAGACAGCCACCCTCATATAAAGATTCAACATCCGGTGTGTGGCGCTGCAGGGTAGAAACAACTACTACCGCCGGGGCGCTCTTAACTACTCCAATGGGATATACTGTCTGGTCATCTGACAGAGGGCTTGCCCGATCGGTCAGCAGGGGTGATTCGGTAGTGATAATCGGTTCTATTGATGGTGCGTTCCTCGAAAGCTCCGCGTTTCGATCTATTCCCTCAACTTCACTTCATGATCGTATCAGGAAGGCTTCTTCATTCAGTCTCACCGAGAGTATACCATCAAAAGAAACCAGTTCACTGGCTTCAGCTCTTCTTGTGGGAGAGAGGGGGTATCTTCCGCGATCTGTTCGCAATGTTTTCAGTGAAACCGGCACATCACACCTTCTGGCTCTTTCGGGACTTCATGTAGGAATTCTGTCAACTGTAATGCTCCTGATTTTTCGCAAACTTTTCGGAAAAGGCTGGTTATCGATACTCGCAGTTATTCTGGTAGCCTTCATCTACGTATTTGTTTCGGGAGCAAGGGCATCTACTGTAAGGGCTGGTGTAATGCTTCTACTTGTACTTGTCCTTCTGCATTTATCGGGCAGAACCCCTGATCTGCTCTTCGTCTGGTCGGTTGCTGTGCTGATTCTCACTGTCGTCTCATCGGGAGGTGTTCTGAACGATGTTGGTGCACAGATGTCATTTGGCGCGGTATTAAGCCTTATAGTTCTGGGTAAGAATTTTGCGGGAAAGCCAGGCTGGATACTGTCTATCGCATATGCCGGAGTCGTTGTGACTGTAGCGCTGGCTCCTCTTGTCTCATTCACATACGGCGGTATTAGGCCTGTAGCTCCCATTGCAACGGTAATCTCGGTCCCGTTCATGCTCGGAACCATGCTTACAGGATTTTTGACACTGCTGTTTCCATTTATTTCGGCCGCATCGATACTGACTGAATGGATCGTATTCACCTGGCTCGCAATTCTTGAGATTCTGAAATCCGGCAGGATAGTGTTTCTTGAATGGATGTTCTGGCTCTGGCCAGTCTGCCTTATTACTTTATGGTTCCTCTCCAGAAGAAGAGGTTTCCGGCACAGGTTCCGGTGATGTATCTTCTTCTGCAGGTGTTGTATCTGGCGTTTCTTCAAGTATCTCGAAAACTATCTGGATATTGCCTTCGTTGTTCATGGCGTCTTCCATATTATCAAGACCTGTAGCCTGTATTCTCCCGCCAAGCGGAAGGGTAAGCATGAGTGTATCGCCCGGAAGCATACCGTAGGCTTCGCGGTATTTTCCCATTGAAGTTACTATGAGAATTACAAGGCCATCGTAACCTCTCAGAGCATCTCCTCTTGATATTGCCCGGTATATACCGGGAGCCATCTGAATGCTTCTGGCTCGTTCAAGTATTGCAAGATGGTAAGCAGCGGAAACAGTCACGGATGGAACAACATCAGGAATTACAGGGAGAAATCTGATCGTGTCTGAAACAGTGGGAGTAGTGATAATTATTGAGACGGAATCCTCAAGACCCGGTGTAGGCTGCCATGTAACACTTCTTCCATCAGCAGTAATATCACCGGTTTCTATGAACGTTCCCTTTGAGCATTCCCATACTGCCTCGTTGCCATCGCTCCGGATTGTTGAAAATGTTGTGGTTCTGCCGCCTTCAAGATTCATTGAGGCAACAATGTGAAGTTGATTCTGTTCCTGTCCGTCGCATTGTGAAGAAAACCATAACACAAAAACGCCGGCTGGGAGGATAAATGGAAGCACGAGACCAAGAAACTTCAGATACTTGTTTTTGTGTCTTTTTTTCATCATCTATTAAATATTATCGTTCTCTTCACTTTCATGAATCCAGAAGATCTTTTACGGCTTCACTGAGTTCTTTGATGGATATCGGTTTCTGAAAAGTGTACTGCGCTCCCATTGAAGACGCTATTTTAAGATAACCTTCAGGTGAGATAGAACCGCCTCCTGAGAATGCAATTATCTTTGCGTCAGGTTTTATTTTCCGGAGCTCGCGTATGGTTTCAATACCTTCCATATCCGGCATGATGATATCCGTGATTACAACGTCAACATTTTCAGTGCTGAATTTATTAAGCGCGGTTTTGCCATCAGGGGCGTCAATTACATCGTAATTTTCGTTTTTGAATGCCTGTGTAAGCATTTCCCTTATCATAGGATCATCATCAACTATCATTATTAGTGCCATAATACCTTCATTTCATTAAAATTCTTAATAGTAACATATGGTATACGTAGGAAAACAACAATAAGACTCACGCTGAAATTCGGGCTAATAAACCATTGTTGCATATTCATCCCTTTTTACAATAGATTCTATACATTGATAATTCTACAGGTAGAATACGAAGGAGTTTCATATGTCAGATTCAAGCGGTATTGAGCGTACTGCGACAACAATGGGTGAAACTTTCTTTGATTCTCAGGGCGCAGGTGTATTTGTTTCCGATTCTGCCTCCGCCGGAATCGTTGAGGCCAACAATGCAGCTTTGAAAATGTTGGAAATGCCTGCAACCGCTGTGATCGGAAAACTCTGCGGTTTTTTCCTCAAATCGGCCGATAATAAACCTCTTCTGCCTTCAGATGAAGCCGTTCACGGCAGCCTTAAAATATACAGGGGCCGGACAATCCCCGTTATTATTTCAACGTCTGAGTGTTTTATTGGAAAACATAAAGGCCTCATCCATTCCTTCATCAGGCTACCGGAAACGGCTGAAGAGGAAATACGTGTGGAAACGCACACTGATCAGTATATAGATCATGCAAACAAGATAGACTCCAGTTTGTTCGGCGAAGAGAAATTCAGAGTAATCACGGAATCAATCCAGGACGCAATCATCATGATGAACGATGAAAAAAGTATTTCGTTTGTGAACTCGGCAGCCTGCAGAATGTTTGGCTATAAAGTAGATGAAATGATGGGGAGGAACCTTCACGAAATGATAGCTCCCGAACAATACCTCGATTCTTTCGGAAAGGGGTTTGAAAATTTCAAAAACACAGGTGAAGGAATCGTGGTGGGGCGTACACTTGAAATAGAAGCCCAACGTAAGAACGGCAACATATTTCCGGTTGAACTATCAGTATCCTCAACTAAACTGAATAGTAAATGGCATGCGATAGGCATAATACGGGATATTACAGAAAGAAGAAATGCGGAAAACAGGATCATTGAAACCAGTGAAGCCGCAGAGAACGCATCACGCACGAAATCCGAATTTCTGGCGAACATGAGCCATGAAATCCGCACACCTCTTAATTCAATAATAGGGACCACCGATCTCATGGCTGATACGGAACTGAACGATGAACAGAAAAAGTATCTTGAACTCATGCGATCCTCAGGAAAGAGCCTTCTTGCACTTGTAAACGATATACTTGACATTTCAAGGATCGAAGCTGGAAAGGTCATTCTGGAAACCATCCCTTTCAATATCAGAGATACTTTCCGTAAGGTGATAGATACTTTTATACTGCGGGCTGAGAAAAAGGAACTTCTACTTTCGTGCGAGTTCAGAAACGATGTACCTGAATACCTTGAGGGTGATCCAAACAGGTTAATGCAGATAATTATCAACCTGGTAGGAAACGCTATCAAGTTTACAGAATCCGGCAGTATTAAAGTCTTCATTGAAAACAGCGGAATATCAGATGGGAAAGTCCTTATTAGTTTCTCAGTTGTTGACACAGGAATCGGAATCCCGCCCGCAAAACTTGAGAGTATTTTCAGCAGTTTCGCCCAGGCTGATCCTTCGGTAACCAGAAAATTCGGCGGCACGGGACTTGGACTGACAATATCAAAAAAACTGGTACGCCTTATGAACGGAACAATTACAGTCGACAGTCAGATTGACCAGGGCAGTAAATTCTCTTTTACATCTGAGTTTGGTGTTCATCGTGAATCAACTGATGAAAAGAAATCAAAAACTGCTTCAAAGGAGCAGTATGAGATTTCGAAGGAAAGCCTCAGAAACCTTAGAATACTGCTTGTAGATGATTCACCTGATAACCGATTCCTGGTTAAGGCCTTCCTCAGAAAAGAGCCCTGCCTTGTAGTCGAAGCTGTGAACGGAAGCGAAGCGGTTGAGAAATATCTCCAGGAATACTGGGATATTATTCTGATGGATATGCAGATGCCCATAATGGATGGATACAGCGCAACAGAGAGAATCCGGAAGATTGAACGCGAGAATAAGCTTGAGCATACACCAATTGTTGCCCTTACCGCACATTCTATAAACACTGAGATTAAGAGATGTCTTGATGCCGGATGTGATGTTCACCTTGCGAAACCTGTCAGCAAGGTTGCTCTTATCAGACTTATAGGAGAACTAACCGGTGAGGTTGAGAACATTGACGATAGAAACGATGACCCGGCTGAATTACCTGAACGAGCGGGAGAAGGAATAAAAGTCATCGTTGACCCGGAACTCATGGAATTGATTCCAGGCTATATCAGTCATCGAAGGGAAGATATCGTGAAACTGCGCAATCTCCTTAAAAAGCGTGAGTACAGAGATATCGAGAGATGCGGTCACAGTATGAAAGGCTCTGGATCAGGCTACGGGTTCGATGGAATCACACTGATAGGAGCCTTCCTCGAAAAAGCTGGAAAATCACAGAGTAAAAGGAAAATCGAGGAAGGTATCGATAAGCTGGAGTATTACCTTGAGAATCTCGAGATTATCGAGGACAGCTGATCAGTCATTCGCTGAATTCTCAAGGATTAACTTTACGGCAGAAGAGATGTTTTCTGTAACTTTCCAGGGTTCAGGCAGATATTCCGATACTATTCTCTTCAGCTGATCCCTGCCGCGACCTGTGAGAACAAGGACTGTCTTCAATCCGGTTCTTCGGCCGAGTTCCATGTCAGAATTAGCATCACCAACGATGTATCCTCCATCGGGCAGATCAAGTTCGCGCCTTGCGGAATCTACCATACCTGTACGGGGTTTTCTGCAATCGCATCCGTCATCGGGATGGTGAGGGCAGTAGTAAATGCCCGTTATCATCCCCCCGGCCTTTCTGACAAGAGAAATGAGGTGCCTGTGTATTTCCTCGACATCGGAAATACGACAATATTTTCTGGCAATTGCGGACTGGTTCGTAATAACTATTACAGGATGCCCTGCATTACTGAGATCCGTGATGGCATCAACAGCTCCGGGAAAGGGAATCCATTCTTCCAGTGATTTAACGTAATCACTTCTGTTTATATTTATAACCCCGTCCCTGTCAATGTAAACAGGTTTTGCCGCCATCAGCCCATGGCCAGTCTTGAGCGGTGGTATTCAACCAGTTCCCTTAATCCGGTTTCAAACTCGATCTCCGGTCTCCAACCAAGAATTTTGTTGGCCTTTGTACTGTCAAGAGATATTTTGACTATCTCTTCCGGCAGGGCAGGACCGAAAGAGGGGGAAAGGTCAGTTCCAATATAACCTCGGATTATTCTGTCCAGTTCGATCACGGATTTCCCGGTACCGAATCCAATATTGAATATCTCTCCTGAGATATCATCTCTTGAGAGGTCCATCGCCATCCAGTTGGCCCTCGCGATATCTCTTACATGCACGTAATCCCTCTGCTGCATTCCATCCCCGTTTATAACCGGAGGCTTGCCGGTGAGGTAAGCAAGTGTGAAAATGGCTGTAACACCGGCTTCGCCGTAGGGATTCTGCCTTGGACCATAAACGTTGGGATACCTGAGTACAACGTAATCAAGACTGTACAGGTACCTGTAAAGGAAGAGGTAGTGTTCAGCTGTGTGCTTGCTTATACCGTAATGGCAGATTGGATTGATCGGGTGGTCTTCGGTAACAGGAATGGTATCAGGTTCACCGTAAACGGCGCCGCCTGTAGATGCGTAAACAACCCGTTTTACACCACCTTTTCGCGAAGCTTCAAGAATGTTCAGCATTCCCTTAATATTCACATCCGCGTCGAAAAGAGGTTCCCTTACGGACCTTCTGACATCCATCTGGGCTGCGTGATGGCATACGATATCGAAGCTTCCGGTTGAGACCAGTTCAAATGCCCCTTCACTTCTTATATCCAGTTTATGAAATACAGCTTTTTCGTTAACATTTTCCATGAATCCTGTTGAAAGGTCATCCATTACATGAACTTCCCAGCCCTTTTCTATCAGGTAATCAGTGATATTGGAGCCTATAAAGCCGGCTCCCCCCGTGATCAATACTTTCATAAAGCCTCCGGTGCTTATCTGCGGTGAAGTGTCCCTGCCGGATATACAAAGTAATCGTATATTAGTATTCAACAAACGTCCTGGTAAAACTACCAACGGGAATTGTCCGGTCAAGACCCATACCGGGCTGATCAGTTCAGGAGGAACTATGAAAATTCTTCAACTTTCCGGAGGAAAATCCGCCGAACGTGAAATATCATTAGTATCAGCCGCCTTCGTCAGAAACGTACTTGAGGAATCAGGACACGAAGTAATCCCGGTTGAGATCAGCATTGACGGCCGGTGGTCTCTGGAAGGCGCTTTTCTTGAAATCAAAACAGGACATTCCGTATGGAAACTGCTGCGGAACGGTTCTGAAATCACCTTTGACGCGATCTTCCCGGTTCTTCACGGACCATTTGGTGAAGACGGTACCGTTCAGGGGCTATGCGGTATGGCCGGATGGCCCTGTGCCGGGGCAGACGTTATGACTTCAGCCTTAGCGATGAATAAAATAACAACGAAAGAACTGGTTTCATCTCGCGATATTCCAGTTCTGCCATGGAAGAGCTATACCATTCAATCTCCTCCATCACCTGAATCGTTACCTCCTTTGCTGTATCCTGTTTTCGTAAAGCCGGCAAGGATGGGATCAAGTGTTGGAATTTCAAGAGTCGATTCCCCTGAAACTCTACAGGATGCAGCTGATCTGGCATTTCGGTTCGACAACCTGATTCTCATTGAAAACGGACTTGAGAACGCGAGGGAGATTGAGGTAGCCCTTCTTTCCGAATCAGGTACGATATCCTCTTCTGTAGCAGGCGAAATTCTTCCCGGTCATGAATGGTACGATTTTTCGGCGAAATACAACTGCGAAGGGTCAGAATTACTGATTCCCGCACCTATTCCTGATACTCTTTCAAACAAGATAAGATCATGTGCAGAAAATTGTTTTGCGCTGCTTCAGGGAAGCGGATTCGCGAGGGCTGACTTTCTTCTTGATGAAGATGGTAAATTCTACTTCAACGAGATAAACACGATACCCGGTTTTACAGAAATCAGCATGTTCCCAAAGCTCTGGAATGCATCCGGAGTAAGTCCCTCAGAGGTTATTAACAGAATCCTTGATGAGGCTGTCAGGTATCACCGCCGTTCAGCGGAACCTGAGTGAATACGTGAAAAGAATTAGAGTTGATCTTCGCAGCGATACCGTAAGCACACCAGGGCACGCGATGCGTAACGCTATGGCCAGGGCAGAGGTGGGAGACGATGTATTCGGCGAAGATCCTACCCTTAATCATCTTGAAGGCGTTATGGCTGAAATGACCGGATTCGACAGGGCTGTGTTTATGCCCACGGGCACAATGTCCAATGGAGTGGCCATAAGAGCTCTTACTTCTGCGGGAGACGAGGTGGTATGCGGCAGCAGAAGCCATGTATATCTCTACGAAAGAGCTCAATACGCTATGCTGGGCGGCCTGCAGATGCACAGGATAGATGAATCAGAAAGTGGCTGCATTCCACCTGCTGATGTTGAAAAGGCTTTATCCAGACGCATTGACCAGCATTACGCTCCAAGAACACTTGTCGCGCTTGAGAATACACAGAATATCATGGGGGGTCTTGTACTGCCGGACAGCGAGGTTAAAGAAATCGTAGATATTTGCGGCGCGAACAACGTTTCAGTTTACCTTGATGGCGCAAGGGTATGGCATGCAATATCAGCAACAGGAAAAACACTCAGTGAAATACTTTCAGGCTACGATATGGTCTCCATGTGTTTCTCAAAGGGGCTTGGATGTCCTGTTGGCTCAATACTTGCATGTTCGACAGAGGATGAATATGAAGTTCGATGCCTGCGCAAGCAGCATGGAGGCGGAATGCGTCAGGCCGGCATTCTTGCAGCGGCCTGTCTTTACGCACTCGAACATAATCTCACTCAGCTCTCCAGAACACACCGTTTCGCAAAACAGCTTGCAAAGGGTATAGCCCATTCACCGATTCTGAAGATGCTGAATCCGGACCCTCAAACCAACATAGTTATAGCTGAAACCCCGGAAGGCAAGGCCGGGTTCATAGCAGATGCACTTGCAAACCTTGAAATAGGTTGTCTGGCGATTTCGCCATCCAATTTGAGATTCGTCACACATCTTTCACTTTCCGAACGTTCGGTCAAGTACGCTGCCGACATTCTGTCGGCATTTGGAGGATAATATGATTACAGGAGTTATCGGGACAGGTCATCTGGGTTACCATCACGCAAGAATTCTCGGAGAAATAACTGGAAGAACCGTTCCCATATTCGACACTGACAATGAGAGAATGAAAATACTCTCCACTGAACTGGACGTCAGACCCTTCAGAAGGCTGGATTCCTTTCTTGAGGAATGTGATTCCGCAGTCGTTGCCTGTACAACTTCAAGCCATTATCAGGTTGTGATGAAAACCCTTAAGGCCGGTGTGCATGTCCTTGTGGAGAAACCTATTGCCTCAGGGACCGCAGAGGGGCAGGAAATGGTTGACCTCGCAGAAGAGGCAAATCTGATTCTTGCCGTGGGCCACGTAGAACGTTTTAATCCTGCAATACTGGCTGCTGCGGAACTTATCGATGAACCACTGTTTGTGGAAGGTCACAGAATGGCTCCTTTCAATCCAAGGGGAACCGATGTTTCGGTTGTTCTGGATCTGATGATACATGATATCGACCTTGTGCTTTCCTTCGTCCGTTCTCCTGTTGTTTCAGTTCATGCTTCCGGTGTGCCGGTACTCAGCAATAATGTTGATATCGCCAGCGCAAGGATAGAATTCCGGAATCGCTGTGTGGTAAATATGACTGCCAGCAGAATATCAAGGGAACAGGTCAGAAAGCTCAGGTTCTTCCAGCACAGGAACTACGTATCAGTTGATTTCGCGTCAAGGAAAGTTGAAGCCTTTAAAGTGGTTGACAGGAAAATCATGCCCATATCGGTAACAGTATCGGAAGGCGACGCGCTTACTGCCGAGCTGAACGATTTCAGATCCTCCTGCGAAACAGGCTGTTCTCCCACTGTAACGGGACAGGATGGTCTTAATGCCCTCAGATCAGCACAAATTATCTCAGGCAGAATAAAGGAATCGCTGGATGAAGTAATGAAGGATATTTCTGACGGATGAGAATCGTAATCTCAGCTGGAGACCCATCCGGTGATATCAGGAGCGGAGAACTCCTTGAAGAGCTTACGAAGATGACTCCCCTGGAAGTATCAGGGCTGGGAGGCAGGAATATTCAAAAAGCCGGCGGTAAGATTATCTTCAGTCTTTACGACTATTCTGTCATGGGTTTTGCTGAGGTGATATCCTCTCTTGCCAAATTCCGCAGTCTTCGCAGTCGCATGAAATCGCATATTCTCGCAGTCGATCCTGATATTGTTCTTCTTGTCGATTATCCGGGTTTCAATATTCCCCTTGCCATCTGGGCAAAGAAAAGAGGTTACAGGGTCGTATATTACATTTCTCCGCAACTCTGGGCGTGGGGGAGGGGGAGGGTCAGGAAGATTCGAAAGTCAGTAGATCTGATGATCACTCTTTTTAAGTTCGAAGTTGATTTCTACAGAAGATACGGCGTTCGAGCTCTTTGTTCCGGACATCCACTCGCTGATTCAATCCCGATACATTTTGAATCCGAACCGGGCAGGAAAATCGCCTTTCTACCAGGAAGCCGCCGACAGGAAATTTCGCTTCTCCTGAAACCTATGATGGATTCCTTCATAATTCTAAGGGACTCAGGGGTTGTTTCAAACGCTACCGTTGCGGTATCCTCTGACGTTCCTTCAGACCTCTACGAATCGGCGGGCAGCATTAAGGGCGTAGAACTGGTTTACTCTGTTGGAGATGCCCTTGAAAACGCGTCCGCCGCTGTAGTCTGTTCAGGCACAGCGACGCTTGAAACGGCCATGTGGGGAATACCTTTCATAATAACGTACAGGACATCTCCGCTAACCTACTTTCTTGCCAGAATGCTCGTCAGGGGCGTTTCGAAGATAGGGATGGCCAATCTTGTGGCGGGTTCGGAGATAGCCGCGGAACTCATTCAAAAAGAAGTTTATCCTGAGAATATCGTACGCTATGTAAAACCGCTTCTTGAAGATACTGAGGCCAGAAGAAGATCGCTAAGCGGGATGAAACTGGTCAGGGAAGCACTTGGATCGGAAGGCTCCTCCGAAAGGGCAGCCCGGTACATACTTGAAGAAACTTCAGATGAAATCTCCTGACCTGATTAAGCTTTCGCTGTTTCTGGGGAGGATATTCTTCAGACTGGAAGGTCTCACATGGAGGGTACGTTACATCAGACCACTTTCCGGAAGGGCCGGCAGAGCCAGAAAAATGCCCGCGTTCTTCGCACTATGGCATGCAAGACAGCTGCCGCTTATCCATACGCATAGAAACGAGGGGATTACAATACTTGTAAGTCTCAACAGGGATGGCCAGTACGCAGCGAATGTTCTTCATTCCATGGGTTTCAGAACTGTAAGAGGGTCAAGCTCAAGAGGCGGCATGAAGGCTGTTCGATCCATGGCAGTTTTACTAAGGAACGGTATCGATTGCGTCATAACACCTGACGGTCCCAGAGGGCCTGCAGAGGAAGCAAAAAACGGCATTGCCCACATCGCGCGTTTGGGAAAACGTCCGGTAATACCTGTAGGAGCTTCCGCCTGGCCGGCTTTTCGATTCTCATCCTGGGATGGTTTTATGCTTCCTCTGCCCTTCGCGCGGGTCTATGTTGTTGAGGGCAGACCTGTACCCCCGATGAAAAGGGAAGACGATCTGCAGCACTGGACTGGAAGAATTGAGGCAGAACTGAACAGGGTCACTGCCTCTTCCGATCTTCTGGCATCGCTTTCCGCAAAGTTCACAAGCGGTATTCTGAAACTTCTGGGAACCGTTCTGCGTCCATTAATATCCATAGTTCTCTTATTCAGGCCGAACAGGGAGCGGAAGGAGAGAAAAGGATACGTGAAAATGTCCCCCGACAGACCCGTTTGGCTTCATGGTTCATCGCTCGGTGAGTTAAACGGACTCATTCCTTATGCGGAATTCCTTAAAGGGAAGAACGTACCGGTATGGATTACCTGTTTTACGCCATCCGGACGTTCTTTCATAGATAAAACGGGGCTGGACGGAAGCTATATCCCTCTTGATGTTTCTCGATTCGCGGAGCGGTTCATCCAGCGGATACGTCCCAGGGCATTCATTCTGGCGGAAACGGAGATATGGCCCAATACTATTCTGAAATCGATTGAGTCTGGAATTCCATGCATGATGATTAACGCCAGGCTTTCCGAAAAAAGTTCAGCGCGATACCGTTTTCTGGGCTCATTTCCCGGAAAACTGCTGTCCTGCTTCACGGGTATTCTCGTGAGAAGCGCTTCCGACATGAAAAGGTACATTTCGATGGGTGTCGACGAGAGAATTCTGAACCTTTCGGGGGATTCAAAAATATTGACAGACCATGGAGACCCTCCGCTGGAATGGCGCACCGCACTGAATACAGATAAACCTGTCCTTGTCGCAGGCTCTACCAGGAAAGGTGAAGAGGAAATCCTTCTGAAGGCTGCCGAATCGGCAGGTTACTTCCCGGTAATAGCGCCGCGTCACCTTGACAGGATAGATAGCGTAAAAAATCTGATGACCGGTATGGGTTTCAAGCCGGTTAAATGGTCGGAATTGACTGCATCATCTTTTGAAGCGCTTGATTTCGACAGCGTTCTGGTAGATGTTCATGGAGAACTTGCTCAAATGTACGGTGTCGCTGAAGCGGCATTCGTTGGAGGTACCCTCGTCCCGATTGGAGGGCATAATGTGCTTGAACCGATCATGCGTGGTATACCCTTGATCGTAGGCCCTTATTACAGCAATTTTATGGAAGTCGTGAATAAGTTGTCTGCAGCGGGTATGACATACATCGCCTCATCACAGGAAGAGATAACCGATATACTTGTCAAGCTGTCCACACTTATCATCAAGGAAAACACGGTCAAAGCGGAATTCGAAAGTATCAGAGAAAGCATACTTGATGACTTCGCATCGATGATCAGACGAGCGGGAATTATAGAAATGGATAAAGCGGATGAAAAGACCTGATGCGCTATTCGGGAAGATAGTATCCAGGGAGGGCAGATACGCATGGGCGGGATGGTTTCTCATGCCTTTCGGATGGCTTTACGGTCTTCTTGCTTCCATAAGAAGAAGATGGTACGAATCCGGAAATAGACAGTTTCATCTTCCGGTACCTGTGATAAGCGTTGGTAATATTGAAGTGGGCGGTACCGGTAAAACGCCTGTTACCATATGGCTTGCCAACCGTATTGCGGGAATGGGGTACAATGTATCAGTAGTAGCACGGAACTTCGGCATTCGCGCTCATGCCTGCAGGGTTAGACTGGACAGCGACGCGGTCAGAGACGATTTCACCGACGAGGTTCTTCTCCTTGCCGAAAGTCTTATCGGCAGGAGCAGCGTATACGCTGGAAAATCAAAAACAGAAGCAGCGCTGAAAGCCTATCGCGGTGAGAAACCCGATATAATTATTATTGATGACGGATTTCAGCATCTGCAGCTTTACCGTGATATTGAACTCCTCGTTCTCGATTTCTCGAGTCCTTTCGGTCAGGGAGGCATCATTCCTTCGGGTACACTCAGAGAATTCCCATCTGTCATCTCCAGGGCCGACCACATCTGGATAAACCGCATACCTTCCGGCATGTCCGCGGAATGGATAAAGAGACGGGTCTTAGATTATAACTGGAAGGCTCCCGTTGAGTTCAGCAGGATCAAACATACTGGAGTGAGACTTGTAAACGGAAAAGCTCTGACGAATATTCCAGAGAGAACGGTTCTGGCTTTCTGCGGTATAGGTAAACCGGAGAGTTTCCGCAATTCCCTTGAGGAAGCCGGAATAAGGCTTGAGGATCTTGAGGTTTTCCCTGATCATCATGTCTACTCAGAGAGTGATATTGAGCATCTGAAGTGTGTTATGCAAAGGACAGGAGCTTCAGCGCTTATAACAACGGCCAAGGATGCCGTAAAGCTTCAGGGCATCCCGGATACCGGCGATATCCTCGTACAAACCATGAATCTTGAGGTCAAGGGAGCTGTGCAGGAACTGATGAACGATATCCAAAATAATATAGATATGTACAGAAATAGGAATAGAAAATAAGGAAGCAAGATTGAATAATGAAGCCATAGAAACCGATGTTCTGATCATTGGGGCCGGCATGGCAGGGCTGACATGTGCTCTCGCCCTTCCGGAGGATATTGATATCCTTCTGATCAGTAAAATACCTATGCCCACAGGCAGTACTTCCCTCGCGCAGGGAGGACTTGCGGCAGTAGTTTCCGAAAATGACAGTTTTGAGCTGCACCTGAAGGATACGATAAGTGCTGGAGGAAGTCTTGTAGACGAAACAGTGGCAATGGATATCATATCCAACGGTCCGGAACTTATTAGGCGACTGTCACTCTGGGGCGTAGAGCTTGAGGGTTCTTACGGAAACGGGAAGGGAGGTATAGAGGGCGGACACAGTGTACGGCGCGTACTTCACCACAAAGACAGAACCGGAAAGCTCATAAGCGAAACACTGAGCGAATGCTGTGCCAAACGGAAAAACATTACGATTATTGAACCGGCATTTGCGGTTAACCTCCTTACCGCCTCCAGAGAGATGCCTGAGCTCGTTGAAGGCGCCGTGGACAGATGCATAGGCGCTCATGTTCTTCACAACGGAACGATTACCACTGTCCTTGCGGGAGAAACTGTAATTGCTACCGGCGGTTCGGGCAAAGTATACCGGTATACCTCCAATCAGGATTCCGCTACGGGAGATGGAATAGCCATGGCCTACCGGGCAGGACTGCCCCTTAAGAACATGGAATTCTATCAGTTCCACCCAACCTGCCTTTTCCATCCTGATAAGCGTAATTTCCTGATTACTGAAGCCCTGAGGGGAGAAGGGGCGGTGCTTATCAATCTCAATGGTGAAAGATTCATGGAAAACTTCGATCCGGTGAGAATGGAACTGGCTACAAGGGATATAGTTGCAAGGGCTATTGATTCGGAAATGAAAAGATTCGGCAACGATCATGTCCTGCTTGACGCATCGCACCTTGGCAGGGAGAGGCTGACAAATTCCTTCCCCGAAGTTACCGAGGGCGTCACCTCTGTCGGGATCATTCCCTGGGAAGAACCAATACCTGTTGTTCCCGCCGCCCACTACATCGTTGGCGGAATTGAGGCCAGAACCGACGGCAGAACCACAATGAACGGCCTGAGAGCGATAGGTGAGGTATCCTGCACAGGACTTCATGGAGCAAACCGTCTTGGCAGTAACAGTCTTCTTGAAGCCGGCGTGATGGGGCTTAAGGCAGCAGAATCTATTCCCGACACATTTTTACACTCGAGTGATTTCCACGCAAGAGACTGGTCCTTCGGCAGAGCTAAACCACTAAAGGAAAACGTGCTTCTTGATCACGCATGGGCAGCCATAAGAAGCGTCATGTGGGATTATGTAGGAATAGTGAGGTCCGACAGAAGACTAAATCGAGCCCTCAGGATAATAGATGTCCTGGCAGATGAGATAGAGGAGGATTATTGGTCTCTTCTTCCCGTTACTGAGCTGCTGGAACTACGGAATATCTGCACTGTAAGCAGAGCTATTGTAAGATCCGCTCTGCGAAGAAGGGAAAGCAGAGGCCTGCATTACAGCCTTGATTGCCCCAATACCATGCAGCCTCCAAGGGATACTATAATCAAGATAGTACTATGAAAAATACACTGTATTCTCTGATTTCACTGTTTTCTGTTCTGATGTTTGCATCCTGCGGTTCAACTCCTGTATACAGGGGAGATGGCATACATTGTTCTGGCGGAGACTGGTCCGAAATTGCCTCCACAGGGGGAAGTCCCAGGACCTCAACCGATAACAAGATGATGAACGAAATAGACTCATGGATGGGAACACCTTACCTGTACGGTGGTGAGAACCGTTCAGGTGTTGACTGCTCAGCTTTTACGCAGGCAGTCTACAGTTCCATAGACATTACAATTCCACGTACCGCCAGCCAGCAGGCCGCCGCTGCAGAAACCATTAATCCCTCGATTCTCAAGTTCGGCGACCTCATATTTTTCAACACATCCGGATCCGGCATTTCTCATGTGGGGATCTACATCGGCAACGGTTTCTTCGCCCATGCTTCTTCCAGCCGGGGAGTTGTACGGGAGTCACTCTCAAAAGAATATTACTCAAACAGAATAGTATCAGTGGGAAGGTTCATGGAATGACAGTTGTATTTATTATTCTCGCATCAGCCGCTTTTATACCGGAGCAGTTTATACCAGTAGAGGGTTTCATCGATCTTGATAATACAGCAACACCTGCAAGGTTTGGCCTCCTGCTTGTAACGGGAGATGATTCTACATCCAATCTTCAGATGGCGGAACTCATTCTCTCATCCATGGACAGTCTTCCTGCAGTGGCTTCTCTTGATCTTTATGTGATATCACCGGATAAATCCGGCTATCAGGAAATAGCCCTGCTGTGTGGTGAATATTCCGATCTCCCTTCCACTTTGGTGATGGTCGGACATTGCGGTTACATTGAACTGGATCCTGTTTTCCTTACTGTTGAGATAATCGATGCATGGTATACCTGGGGCAGCCCGGGCTCCAGAAGGACAGGTATCTGTAATTTCTGCCGAAGATGCAATCCCTTAATTCAGGAGCAATAATGAAATGGTTCGAACAAAGTGATTTCTGGGAACTGACCTTTCCTTTCATGTTCCCCGAAACCAGGATAGATAAGGCTGAGCAGGATATTCCTTCAGTTCTTAACCTGTCTGGAATAAACGAAGGGCACATTCTCGATTTGTGCTGCGGTCCTGGAAGGTTCTCCGTTCCACTTGCAAGAATGGGATTCAGTGTCACAGGAGTTGACTCAACTGCTTTTCTGCTGGACATTGCCCGGAACAGGGCTTTACTTGAAGAAATCGATGTCGAACTGATACATGAAGATATGCGGGTATTCCGTAGACCAGGAGTTTACGACCTTGCACTGAACATGTTCACATCGTTTGGTTACTTCGAAAAACATTCCGATAATATGAAAGTCCTTCTGAATTTGAACGAATCCCTGCGGCGGGATGGAGTACTCGTAATAGAAATAATGGGCAAAGAAACACTTGCCTCCATTTTCCATCCGGTAACAGTTGAGGAAACGGATGAAGGTCTGCTGCTTATCCAGAGACACAGAATCGTTGATGGCTGGAATCGAATTGAAAATGACTGGCTTCTGATTGAAAATGAGAGAATTCTCGGAAGGTGGAAATTTTCACACTGGATATACAGCGCAACAGAGCTTAAAAGCATGCTTGAAGAAGCCGGGTTTTCGAATGTAGAGATTTACGGTAACCTTGAAGGAGGACCGTACGATTCGGAATCGGGAAGATTGATAGCGGTTGCTACATCCGGATAAGAAGCATTATATACCGTTTGCTAAATAATCTTAATCAGAAATACTCAAACACTCTGGAAATACTATGAATTGCAACTCTATATTCTGCGTCGCGATTATCTTATCTCTTCTAAGCTTTCAGGTTTTTTCCTGTGCGATAAACAGAGTTATTTTCACCGAAGAAATGGAAATAGACGGAACCTTGGTTAAGATAGTTGTACTCGATTCCAATCAAATGAAAGAACTCGTAATATCGATGCAGGAGCCCGGATATGCTATAAGAGAAAGTGTATTCCGAATCAACTGGATACCTGATATCATTGAAATAAACGATTACAACGATGATTCAATGCTGGATGTGAAAATCGTAAGCACAATTGGTGAAACACAGTATTTCTACGGTACCGAAATGGCTTTCATCGATGTCTTTTAGATAACGGTTAATTATCTGTTACGCCGCTCGTAAATAATAGCATACTTTGCAGCCATGAGCCTGATTGATGAGTCAGCTTCAGGACTGGCAAGTATCTCCCCCCAGATTCCAGAAGCCTGGTAAAAATTACCTGTGACTGTGTAAATCAGGGCAGCTGCCGCAAGTACTTCGAAGGGAGGAGATTCATCCATAAGGCATATCTCAAGCTGTCTCAGCGCTTTATCAGAATCTCCGCTGTTCCAGAAGATCTCCGATTGGATCAGTGCCGCATCGTACTTATAGGCAATGGGCTGAAGCAGCTCAAGAACAGCTCCGGGACCTTCCTGTCTTAGTAGGATAAGAGACAGGTTATAAGCAGGAATAGACCATGAAGGATCCTCTTCAATTGCCTCCTCAAGAAGATTCCTGACCAGCGCCGTATCTCCCGTTTCAATTACAACGGTTGCTTCCCTTACCATTCGTGCGGATTCAAGGCGGTTCTCAAGGGCTTCGGAAAGCTCTTCCGGAATGGGCAATGTTATTTCCTCTCCAGTCTCCGGTCTCTCTGAAGGAGCATAACCTGACTGTATCGCAAGTATCTCGGCTCCACCTTCAATATCTATCGCCCAAGCCATGAAAGCCCATCCGTCGTTATCCTGCCATGTATATGTGCAGCGCTCATCAGCCATGAATTGAGTATTATCAGGAAGAATAACGGATTCTGAAACTCCACAGGATAAAGCCAGAATTACATGTAGTACAATAAGAACTTCAGCTGCTTTGATCATTTCGCTTCTGCCTTTCAATGTTAAGCAGTTCCCCAAGTTCATGCAGAATATCTGACAAATCATCCCTGGAATCCACCCCTACCGCTTTTCTGCGAAGTTCAGAAGCACCTCTGAAACCTTTAATGTAGTGCAGAAGCTGCCCCCTCAGAATATGGTAAAGGTGATACTCCGGAATGTACTCGCTCATCATCTCGTACTGCTGCAGTATTACGGATACGACCTCCCCTTGAAGGGGAGAGGCATCTTCAGGACTCCCTGTAAGTCCCCTGAATATCCAGGGATTGCCCAGAGCTCCTCTGCCAATCATCAACCCCGCTGCCCCGGTTGAATTTTTGAGGTCAAGAGCATCGGAGACATTTCCTGAATCACCGTTGGCGATAACCGGAACAGGCGAGTTACGGACAATCCTCTCGATCTCCGATTTTCTTACCTCTCCTGAGAACATATCCGTTCTGTACCTGCCATGAACAGCAATAGCGGCAGCACCATCATCAGCAATTATGCGAGGCAGACTGTCCGGAACGGGTTCCGCCGGTGACCAGCCGGTGCGGATCTTCACAGTTACAGGCAGTGATGTGCGCGATGAAACAGCCCTTACAATGGCGGTCAGAGTTGGAATATCTCTTAGAAGTGCTGAACCCGAACCATTTCTGACTACTTTTTTCATCGGACAGCCGGCATTGATATCTATAAAATCAAAACCCAGCCCCGAGACGATCTCGCTTGCCTCCTCAAAATCTCCGGGTCTGCTCCCGAAAAGCTGTACCCCTATTGGTTTTTCTTCTTCGTGAAAATTAAGGAGCTTGTGTGATTTAACCGATTTTCTTGATAATCCCGCGGCCGCGACCATTTCAGTCACTACCGCTGTAGCCCCCATGCGGCGGCATATCCGCCTGAACGCCGAATCGGTGGAACCGGCCATCGGCGCAAGGACCACTCCGTGCGTATATTCAGTTAAAGCATTGTTTCCCATGAAGGCAAACATATTCAGTGAATGACCGGCAGGGCAATTATCGAAAAATTGAGGGTAGTGAAATACAATGGCATGTGACGTATGTCTTTTCCTTGACAAAGAAACCGAAAGCGCCGTTAGAAGGACATGGAGCATCCTGCGAACCAGAGGATTCTCATCACCTCTTCTTCGGTCCGGCGGGAAGCCGCATCTGACACTGGCGATATGGGAAGAACTCGAACCTGACTTCATACTCGATGACCTTGAGGATTTTGCCAGAACCCACCGATCATTTCCGGTCACCTTCTCCTCTATAGCAACTTTCGGGGCTGAAAGCGGAACGGTGTTTCTCGGTCCGGTTTTCACGCCGTCACTCATAATCGTACACGATCAGCTGTACAGGATATTTAACGAAATGAAGGAGTTCTCTGAGTGGCTCTACAGACCGGGCTCCTGGGTACCTCACTGCTCACTTACCCTTGGGCTTCCGCCGGAAAAAGTACAGGAAGCGATTAATACCTGCATGGATATAATCGATCTTCCAATAAAGGGATGGATAAAAGAAATCGGCCTTCTAACCTTCGACCGTGAATCGGTGCATTCAATAAGAAGCTACAAACTCGAATAAGGTGCCGGGCCTAACATCTAAACATTTAAACTGATATATCTACAAGAAATTAGATTAACAAAAAGCTTAACATCAATGCAATCAAATAGATATATCGATAACATGATGTCAGGTGCCGGGCCTGATATCTAAACATTAGTTACTTTTGTAACAATAAAAATGTTTAGATATCAGGCCCGGCACCCGATGCGGGAAAGCTTTCATCAGCATGGAAAGAACTTCTCACAAGTGGTCCGGACGCAACCGAAACAAAACCCATTCTCAGAGCTTCATCTTTCCATGAGCTGAATTCATCCGGCGTCAGGTAACTGTCAACGGGCCAGTGCATCCGCGAAGGCTGCAGGTACTGCCCGAGAGTAAGCATCGTAACACCTCTTTTCCTGAGATCCTGAAGGGCAATCCTGATTTCCCTCTCCTTTTCTCCCAATCCCAGCATCAGTCCGCTTTTGCGGGGGGTATCCGGAGAAAGCCTGCCGTAGAGTTCAATCAAGTCAAGTGACATTCCGTAGGATGCTTCGGGCCTTACATCGGGAAACAGGCGCTCAACGGTTTCCAGGTTGTGATTGAACACATCCGGTTTTGAATTCGCAATTGTCCTGAGAGCATCTTCGCTTCCCAGAAAATCCGGGGTGAGAACCTCTATCCGCACTCCAGGGATTTTTTTTCTTACAGCTTCAACGGTTTTCCCGAAATGGTCTGCTCCGCCATCCTGCAGATCGTCCCTTGTCACCGATGTAATTACAACGTACCTGAGGTTCATTTCCGCTGAAGCCTCGGCAATCCTGTCTGGCTCACCGGCATCGGGCGGATCAAGAATGCCTTCGTTATGCTCAATCGCACAGTACCGGCACGATCTGGTACAAAGATTACCAAGAATCAGGAAAGTCGCGGTTCCACGCTGAAAGCAATGCCCCAGATTCGGGCACTTCGCCTGTCTGCAAACGGTATTAAGATTGTATTTTCTAAGGATCGATCTTACTTCAGCTGCCTCTTCCGATCCTCGCGATGGCATTTTGAGCCATGAGGGTTTCTTTTTATAAGTCATTTACGCACTCGCATTCAAGTTCGCTCAAACGTTTTTCCTCGAACTGTTCGCAGAACAGATATTCGAGATCTACCGGCAGTATCGCTTTGAATGAATCGTGAAGGGCGTTTTCCATATCAGCAGTTTCGAGGTTTGGTTTGAACTCGTGTATACAGGCTATACCGTTTGTAAGGTGATGCCTGATGATCTCTTTCAACCGCTGCGGAGTATCCTTAGGAAGATACTTCAGCATCTTCAGCTGGTCATTTTCAAAAAGGATGGAACCATGCTCAAGGAATACTCCACGGCTTCGAGCCTGTGCGCTGCCAACCAGTTTCCTTCCGTCAGTGGTTCCGACTTCCCATTTACCATGTGAAGTAAAGCATGGATTACTTGCGGTTCTCGGGCCGCCCGCCCGGTGCTCTTCAAGGGGACTTACAGCGACTTCTATTCCAAGGGAATTCATGGCATTTACCATAGGCGCGGCTGTTTTCTTAAGTGCTTCGCTTATGGAACCTGACACCATCGGATGATCCAATCTGGCAACTATACTGTAGGTCAATTCCGTTTCATGCCATACCGCTCTGCCACCTGTTGGTCTTCGCACCAATCCGAAACCGTCGCCAAAAAGCTTCTCCGAATCAATCTCGCGACGGACTGACTGAAGCTTGCCGATCGAAACGCATGCAGGATCCCATCCGTAGGTTCTTAGAACAAAATCCCACCTGTTTTCCCTGACAAGCTCCATAAGCAACCTGTCGAATGCCATGTTCCAGGCCCCTTCATGTTTACCGGTAGAGAAATGTGCAGCCTTCAAGTGTGCCTCCGGTTCCTATATTTTCCTCTTCGAAACTGGAACTATTGTCAATTTGCGCGGTAGAAGCTAGATAACAATAATACACTGAACGGCTAATTCAGAATGGTGATAAATGAAATCAATATTATTTGCTGCAGTTGTGTTTTTTCTGGTGTTCCCGGCCTTTTCATCCGATGATGTCTACCGCGACGCCGGTGCGGGAGCTTTCAGCTTCCTAAAAATAGACCCCGGCGCAAGGGCGGCAGCTCTCGGCGGAACAGGCCTCCTTAACAGCGGAAGCCTTGCTGGTTTTACGAATCCTGCCATGCTTGCGTCAATGGACACTGGTTGTATAACTGCCGGTCATAACCAGTGGCTTGGGGACGCGACACAGAGCTTTCTTTCATGGAATTTCAACCTTGATCGCGTATATTGTTCTCTTGGAACCCGATTCGTATACGTTGGAAACCTTGAAATGCGGGAGGAAGCCTCCTCCGAACCAATCACAACATTTTCCTCATGGGATATTTCTTTTCATGCGGCTGCCGCTGTCAGACTGGGAATGTTCGACCTCGGTATCGGCATGAAACTCCTCCGTGAAAAGATATGGATGGAAAGCGCCACAGGAATTGCTTTTGACGCAGGTGTCGTCATACATCCTGCAAATGGTCTTGATCTGGCCGCCGTACTGCAGCATATAGGGCCTTCCATCACAATGGTTGAACAGGATTTCCGTCTTCCCGCCACCTGGAGACTTGGCGGCAGGTACTGTTTTCGTTTGCCATTCGGTCATGCGGCTGTAACATCGGAAATATCAAAACCTCTGGATAACACGCTCTCAGCCGGCAGCGGAATTGAATACACTCCGCAGAGATGGTTGAAATTGCGCTTCGGAATGAGATTCCTCGACGATTCAAGAGACTTTACATCGGGCATCGGTCTCTCCGCCGGAAGCTGGACGCTTGACTACGCTTACGTTCCTACCGATTACTCACTGGGCACTGTACACCGCTTCACCCTTCAGAAGTCTCTGTAACGGAATGAGAATACTTCTTACGAACGACGACGGTTACGATCAACCCGGTCTACTTGAGCTTGAAAATCTGCTGAAGGATGATCACGAGATCTGGGTCGTGGCTCCACTTCACCACTGCAGTGGCACAAGCCATGCACTGGGTCTTTACTCCTCAATGGAACTGAGAGAGGAAGGTTTTCGTAAATGGGCTCTTGAAGGAACTCCTACCGACTGCGTTAAGATTTCTCTGATGGAAGTAATGAAGGACGATCCGCCGGATCTTCTTATTTCAGGAATCAATCCCGGCGCGAATCTTGCGAATAACATCTTCTACTCCGGAACAGTTGCTGCCGCTACAGAAGCCGCGCTATGGGATATTCCTTCCATTGCCATCAGTGTTCGGGTAACCTCAAACAACCCGAATCCCTTCTTCAGAACAGCATCTTCCGTTCTAAAATCACTTATGAAACAAGGAATTGCTGAAAAAATACCGGAAGGAACAGTTCTGAATATCAACGTACCGGAGGTTGAGTACGATGAAATAGCAGGTATGAAATGGACGAAGATGGCCCGTTTCGCAGCCGATATATCCTTCAGGCATATTGAACCTGGAAGGGTGTTCGCCTACGACAGATACCGTTCTCTACCTGTTGTTGATCCTTTGGATTCGGATGTTGACGCTCTCAGTAAAACAATGGTCAGCCTTACCCTTCTGGATTCCAACAGGACTTCCAGCGCTATCCCACCCGATCTGGAGCTGACAGACGGGGGAATCTGATATTGACCCTTTTTCTTCTCCTGATCATTTCAGCGCCCGATGCAGTCTACCTTGAACATCATGTAACGATTGACTGTTCCTCTCCCGACTCGGGTTACATTGAAATCACAAACGAAGTTGTAATTCCCCTAAACGCTAGAGGTGTACGGCGTTACAGTGAAATATCCGCCTCCTATCGGAATACATGGGAATCACTTGAAGTCACCGCTTCCATCAGCCACTGGCGGTCTGGAAGGAGGGATGAAAGCGCAATAATAAGGGAAGACCCGCACAGCTCGCTTCTATCAGGCGGAAGACTGGAGAGTTCTCTAAGGGAAGTTTCAATTGCGTTTCCGGGCATCGAGATTGGTGATACACTGAAGGTTGAAATCATCCGGAATATCGAACACCTTCCAATGGCTGACTTCTACTCTTACACCTTCCATGCAGCCTCAAGGGACAGTATTCACCACGGTACTTTCAAGGTATTATGGCCTTCCTCTCGCGAAATATACATAATGTCCGAAGGGAATTTCGAAGAACAGGCATATTCCCTTGATGACCGAACGGAATGCATGGTATGGGAATCCGGTCCATGTGATCCGGTTCCGAATTTGCCTTTCTCCCGCGATGCTGCCGCTTTAAGCCCCTTTGTCAACGTGGCAAGCCACCTTCCCGAAGAAGTAAGCAGTGGGCTTTTTCCTGTTCTGGACGGAAACTGCATGGTTGATTACTCAGTTCTGGCAGATTCAATCATTGCAACCGCTGGAAACAGACCGGAAGATCTCTGCGGCTGGGTTTCAGAGCAAATCGAATACCTCAGTGGCGACTGGGGAGATGATCCGGGCTATTCCCCGCGAAATCCTGTTGAAACACTGGAAGAACGCTCAGGTGTATGCAGAGATAGAACGGTTCTTCTTCTCTGGCTTCTGCGAAGAGCAGGATACAATCCCAGCGCGATACTTACATCGTCCTCCGGCATACTGAGGGCTTATCCAGGCTCTCGGAGCTTCGATCATATGTTTGTTGCACTTGAAGACTCCTTCGGTGAAACGGTATTTCTTGATCCAACGAACTATTTCTCTCCACAGGGATACACCTATACCCTCAGAGGCACGGGATACCTGCCGCTGACACCTTCCGGATCGCTACTGCGATACTTCCCTGATGATTCCTCTGGTGATACTCTCTCGATTTTCATCGAAGGTTCTGTCAATGAAGATTCATCCATTATCTCAGGCAATATCTCAGTACGCTTTTCCGGAGCCGCGGAAGAACTTTTCAGGTCAATGTTGGCTGGTGTGGATCCTTCGAACAGGATACTGCTCATTGAAAGATTGCTTGGTCTTCTTCCCGGTGCAGAACTGACCCTTGAGGGGAATCCTTCAACCACAAACACACCCTTTAACATCAATGGAAGCGGGAGATGGGATTGCGGAATAGTGAACACCGGCGAGGCTGTCTGTCTGATAATCCCGGGTCTTTCGACGCTCGATGTGGTAAGTTCAAGATCGGCAGCTTACATATTGCCGCATTTCAGAAAAGACATATGTATTGAAACTCCATACACAGGGCACCTGAGGATGATTATCGGTAATCTTCCAGCTGGAATTCCGGAACTCCCCCAACCGTACTTGTATTCAGCGTTGACAACGGAATACTGATAATGGATGAATACCTTTCACTTCAACCCGCGGAACCTGACACCAACCAACTTGCGAAAATCAGGCAGGGGCTTCTGGCCGATCTTTCAGCTTCCTTCAGAACGGTAATATTCAGATGATAAAGATACTCCTTGCCATTATCTGCTTTATCGCTGCAACGCCTGTCGTCTCGGCTCCATCAGAGGTATCATACTATTCGGTATCTATTTCACTGCAGGAGGACACTCTGCGAAGAGTTATCGATATCAGGGGCATTCAGGGAAGCGACCGCCTGCTCAGCAGGATTACCCGCGGATTCAATCCCGAAACCCAGTCCGTCTTACTTGAAAGGGCCGTTTTCGGCGTTTCTGAAGGTGAAACCGGTCCGATTCCGGAGTGGGCTGTAGATACTCTTAGCTGCAATGATGGCTGGCAGCTTGCACTCGTCACGGCATTTCCCGCTCTCCGTGAAGGCATGACAATTGATTACAGAATTGCTGTAACAGACTGGAGTGGAAACTGGGAAAATGGCGCATGGGCAGTTCTATCACCATCCGTTAAAGGCATCAGCCCCGACACCTGCCACTTTTCAGTAAGTGGAGACATGGTTGAAAAGCTGAACTGGCAGGGCAGAGGATACGAGATATCCAGGAGAGGTGAAACAATTGAATTCACCGCTACCGATTCTTCCGGAATTCTTGTTATATCGCCCTTCAGCACTTACGGTGAGCTTTCGATTTTCGTAATGAGGGAGGCCATCGTTACTCTCGACTCGCCGTATCCGCCCGATCTAAGGGAAGCTGCGCTACAGGCAACATCTGCCGGGGCCGATCAGCACGCTCAGACCGAACGGGCAAGAAGCCTGCTGTGCAACAGTTTCAATCCTTGTTCTGCTGTACAGGGGAGGGATGTGAGCGCTGTTCAGGATCTTCAGGAGATACTTGACCAGAGAAGGGGAACGGCACTTGAAATGGCATTGGTCTTTGCCGCAATGTGCAGGGAACTGGGCATTGAAGCAGATATCATTCCAGCCAGCGGCATTGATTATGGAATCCCGGTCCCAGCAGGATGGAACAGGTTCCTTGTAAAACTCGAATCAGACTACGGCGAAGAATGGTTCATGGAACCTTCAGCATTCCTTACCTCAGCATCTTTTATCTACCGCCCTGATACACTGTATATCATCGAGAATGGAAATCTCAGAACCATGCCTCCCAATGAACCCCGCGAGAATAGAAGCAGTGAAGAATGGCATATAGACTGCGCTGATGGAACATTCAGCCTTAAGATGGAATGCAGCGGCTGGTACGACATAATGCTCCGAAGAATGCTTGCAGGGCTTTCCAGCGAAGAAATGCTGTTAACGCTGTCCGAATGGTCATGGCTGAGTGGAAGGACCATCATTCCAGATTCTCTTACAGTATCAGATCCTTTCGACCTCGGTGCGAATATGACCCTATCCGTTTACGGAAAATTGTGGATACCCATAGACGCTTCTCTTGCTGCTGAATACCTTCCCCTCTTCGACTGGTCGAAACCGGAGAACGTAACTGATGAAACTATCAGAACATGGGCCCTGTTGAGAACTATGGATGTCCATTCTTCGTTCCCTCTCATCATGGAGATCCTTAACGATACGGTAATTCTTACTGACACATCGGGGATAAACAACCCATTGCCGATTATTTTCAAGGTTACCGAATGAGGATTTCAAAAACGGCTGTACTGACAGCGATTGTGCTTGCGTCAATCTGCCTTCGGATCTGGACATTCTCTTCGGTAAACCGCCTGCTGCCCCTGAAAGGGCTTTACGTTGACGAGGTAACCTATTCAAGGAGTCCGTTTGTCCCCGGTGTTGAGGGTTTCTCAAGACCTCCCGCCATGTTCATAGCTGCCATGCTCATGAACGTTTCGCACAACACAGCGGCCTCAAGAATAGCAATAACGATCCTTTCGATGCTTCCCGCGCTGGCTCTATACCTTACTTTCAGAAAAAAAGGTGGAATCTGGCTATATGTATGCACTGCGGGGCTTGCCCTTTCTCCATTCATGGTACTGTACGGCATTCAGATCATGCCTGCAATTCCCGCGGCGGCACTTGTCTCATTTACACTACTGCTTGCGAACAGAAAAAAAACAGCCCTTGCCGGGTTCCTCGCAGGAATCGCCATCCTGTTCAGGGCGGAACTTGTTCTTGTTCCGATATTCCTGCTTGCCTTTACATACAGGAGTCATTTCAGGAAATGGATGATATTCACCGGCTTTACAGCTATTGCAGTAGTTCCGGTGATAGTTCTTAACCTTTTGGCAGGCGCAGGGCCGGTCATAGCTTCAAACGGAGGCGAGAACCTATGGTTTGGAACCAGCTGGGAGCTTGTTACCACGCCCCCCGGCACTGAATTCGAGCAGCTTGTCTCAACGGGAGACAGCCAATCGGGAGGGGATTCGGTCTTTCTTGACAGAGCGTTCAACTCAATTACTCAAACACCTGTTGAATGGTTGAAAATGGGGGGAAGCAAAGTACTCGCGTTCTTTACCCTTCCGGGGCCTGGCAGGAACTTCGAAACAGGTTGGATGCTTCAAAAAACATGGCTTTTCATACTGCTGCCTCTTACACTTCTTGCCATGTCAGTTGGGCTGACCGCAGGTTTCGGAAGAAAGAAGAACTTCTGGCAGCTTATCGCTGTTGCGATTATCTGCAGCGGTATCGCTTCAGCATTCATTTTCTTTCCTTCAGCAAGATTCAGAACAGCAATTCTGCCCGCATTCTGGTTCCTTGCAGCTTCGATCACTCCCGACTGGAAAATACTCAGGACAGCACTGGCTCCAGCAGCTGGAATCATTATCATCTCATTGTTCGTAACTTACCCCGGGAAGGAGAGATCCGGACTGACGTCAATGCTGTCCGCCGAACACTTTCTAGACTCCGGTGAACTGACTGAATCGGCTGAATATCTAAAGGATGCTGAAGAAAGGGGGTACTACGGGGCGGACTTTCATAATGTCAAGGCAGTGCTTTTTTCACTCTCAGGATATACTGAAAGGGGGCTTAATGAATTCGAGAAAGCTCTTGAGATTGCCCCGAATTCTCCAACACTCTGGAAAAACTACGCAATATCCCTATGGGCCAACGATAGACACGGTAACTCCATTGAAGCAGCGCGAAGAGCTATATTATTGAACCCGTTGCTTCGTGACGAGCTGATGCCAATACTTGAGCATGCGGAAAACCATTGAACCGAACCAAGGAACATGTTTCAATGAATCCTGAACAAGGAATTGAGAACGCTGACAGTCTCGATGATCTCGGAACGCCGCGCCAGGAGGCTTCCCGTATCGCAAGGGCTACAGGTCTCATGGGAGGCCTTACCGTAACAAGCCGGATACTCGGTCTGCTCAGAGACATCGCTCAGGCCGCCATACTTGGAACCGGAATGGCAGCGGACGCATTTACCCTTGGTTTCATTATCCCAAATACTCTCAGAAGGCTTTTCGGTGAATCCACAACCAGCGCCGCATTCGTTCCCACGTACGTAGAAACACTCGGAAAGGACAGTAAGAAAGAAGCTTTCCTTCTTGGAAGCAGGATACTATCACTTGCTGGTGCCATCCTTCTTGTCATAGTCATCATTGGAATGGTAGCTTCTCCGCTGATAATCAGGATATTCGCCCCCGGATTTTCAGAAATCCCTGGAAAAACGGAACTCGCCACCGGCCTTCTCAGACTCCTGTTTCCTTACATACTGTTTGTTGGATGCGCAGCCGTGATTGGTGGAATACTACATGCACACAGGCATTTCATGGCCCCCGCAACTGCGCCCATCCTTTTCAACATCTCGGCACTGGCGGGTATTCTTCTTCTGTCACGGTGGTTATTCCCGCAGCAGCCAGTATGGGGATACTCCATAGGAGTGCTCTTCGGAGGATTTCTGCAGCTTCTCATCCAGATTCCAGCTCTCAGAAAAAAAGGTTTCCGCTTTAAACTGGATTTCAACTGGAAAAACGCAAAGGTACGAAAGATCGGCATGCTTGCCTTTCCTGCTCTTGTCGGACTGCTTGCGGCAGAGGTCAACGTAATCGTGGACAAGATGATAGCATCAATGCTGGCCCCCGGAAGTGTGGCTGCTCTTGCCTACGGTAACAGGATAATGCAGTTCCCCCAGGGAGTTTTCGCCATTTCTCTTGCCACGGCTCTACTTCCAACCCTCAGCAGGCAGGCAGCCGGGGGGAAACTCGATGACGCGGGGAAAACCCTTGGCAAGGCCACGCTTGCTCTTGCCGCTCTCATGATACCCGCTTCCCTGTGCATGATCTTCCTTGCCAGGCCTGTAGTCCATGTTCTACTGGCAAGGGGAGCTTTCACAGCGGAATCAACATTACTTACAAGTTCAGCCCTCATCTACTACTCGGCAGGATTACTGTTCTACGGAGCCGTGAAGATCACCGTCCCGGTATTCTATGCGATGAAGGATACTAAAACTCCGGTGAAGATAGCGATCAGTTGCATGGGGCTTAACATAATACTCAACATCGTATTTACACTATTTTTCATCAGAACCGGTTTTGCAGAACCCCTTGCCGGCCTTGCTCTGGCGACCAGCATTTCCGCAATTGTGAATTTCTTCCTTCTCAGAATTGCCCTGAAAAGTAAAATTGGAGCTGTTGTACAGTCGTCCGCTACCGCATGGCTCTCCATGATACCTGCCGGTATCGCCTCTTTCGTGCTGCTTCTTGTGACTTCACCCTGGGTAATAGCCACTTCATCGACTTCAACTTTCCGAGGCATTCTTGCCATCCTCGGTGTCTCGATTGCGGCTATTGCACTGTTCCTCACTGTATTCGCCCTTGCCGGGGGAAAAGGCGCCAGATCGGTATTCTCATTGGCATTCAGACGTGGCCGTATCAGGAAGTCTTAAGGATTCGATAAGCCGGGCGCCGGTTCTTCCAGGTGTCTACAGTTTCCTGACTAAAGATGGCAACGTACTATATATCGGTAAAGCCAAGAATCTCAGAAACAGACTGAAAGGGCACCTTTCGAATCCAGGAGACGCCCGCCATGAGCTTCTCCTTGAGAAATCAGTCTCGGTTGAATGGACGATTACAAGAACCGAAGTTGAGGCTCTGATACTCGAAGCCGAGCTCATAAGAATCAGAAAACCACCTCTTAACGTCCGCCTCAGATCTTCGGGAAGATACCCCTACCTTGAGATAACCACGGATGAAACCTTTCCCAGGCTCCAGATAACCAGGGAGCGGAGCAACCCTAAAGAACGTCCAAGGTTCGGCCCCTATCCCGATTCAAGGAATCTCAGGAAACTTGTGGAATTTCTTCTCGATACCTGTCCACTGAGAAGATGCAGCGGAACGGAACCTCCAGCAGCAACAAGATCATGCCTTATGGGACAGATGGGACGCTGCCAGGCCCCCTGCATCGGAGGAATAAGCCCGGAGGAATACCGGAAAAACGTAAATGAATTACTTGGAATTCTAAAGGGCGACTGGGACAGGGCGAGAAGCCGTCTGGATCAGTTGATGAAAGACGCGTCGGAGAGCATGGATTACGAAGAAGCAGGAAGGCTGCGCGATCTGATCTCCCGGCTGGGCAGTTTCGGCTGGCCGGCACCAGACAGCGTTCGTGACAGGGTCAGCAGGGACGTAGCGGCGGTAAAGGAGAACTGGGGTGTCATTATGCGGATAAGGGGAGGAAGGTTCACATGCGTCGTTAGAATGCCGTTCGATGGAAGATGGAAACTCGCCCCGCTGTCCGAAAGACTTGCCATACTCCTGAAATCGTACTATTCACAGACAGACGATATACCGGGCGAAATCATAGTACAGGAAGAAACGGATGACGAAGATTCTCTTATAGAATGGCTCTCCGGTAAACGTGGCGGTTCCGTGGGAATGATCGTACCAAAAAGGGGCGGTAACAGGGAGGTGCTTGAACTTGCTCAGAAGAACCTTGATGAGTTCCTTATCAAATTGAGCTGGAAGCATCCTTCAAGCGGAAAAGAAAAGGTAGAAGCAGCCCTCGAGAGCCTTGCCGATATTCTCAGTCTGAAAGAACCACCTGGATGGATAGTATGTCTTGACGCCTCCACGATTCAGGGATCATGGCCGGTAGCTGCGATTGTAAGCTTCAAAGACGGGTATCCTGATAAATCGGGGTACAGACGTTTCTCAATGCCGGATGAAATCAGCAGAAACGACCCGGCAATGATAGCCTCAGCGGTAGAAAGGTACCTTTCATCACTGGAGGAGAATGAGCATCCTGATATGTTCCTCATAGATGGCGGAATAACCCAGCTGAGAGCGGCTGTAGGCGCAGCGGGAAAGGAGTGGTCAAAACAAATCCGCTTCATCTCAATAGCAAAAAGGGAGGAACTGCTTCTTGAGGGCATAACGGAAAGGGAAATAAGGCTGCCTATGGATTCCACTCCACTTACTTTTATTAGAAGCATCAGGGATGAAGCTCACAGGTTCGTGCTTCATTACCATCAGCAGAAAAGGTCAAAAGGAAGCCTCAGATCCGTGCTTGACGATATTCCCGGAATAGGCTCCGCGACACGAATCAGATTGCTTACACACTTCGGAAGCGCCGACAGAATAGCCGCCGCAACAGTTGACGAAATAATGGAGATCCCCGGAATAGGCAGAAGCAGAGCAATTCAGATAAATGACTACTTCAGAAAAGACAGAAAATCCCGCTGATAGAAAGAGAAAGCACTGCTCGTATAAAGTGTCAGGATTCCTCAAGTGAATTCCGGTGAGATTTCGTCGTGAACCACGACCGCAGTGCACCGCTGAGGTTCTGCCGAGAGTGGTGCGCTGCTCTCCACCTCCGCTCCGCGTTTGGCCCAGCTTATGCTATGCTCATAAGCTCCGCCAACCGCTCCGCTCCGGTTCTGTCGGTCGCCCCACACATCACGCGGACTTCCGGGTCA